>NZ_VDFO01000016.1:0-54968 GCF_009600995.1 Companilactobacillus halodurans
GGGTCGAACATCTAAAGGGCATGAATGGTGTCCTTTTTTGGTGTTCTTAAATGGTTATTACTAATAAATGGTATACAAAAATAAAGTTGATGGCAAAATACCTATCAACTTTATTTATCGTACAGCCCAAAAAATGGACAAGGTAGTCAAAATTGATTACCTTGTCCATTTATTTTACGTATTTTAATATGATTCAAATCCAACTAAGGAGAAATGATCAGGAACATATTTTGTTTCCGTACATTCAAATAAACTGCCCAAATCCGTGTAGACGTACTTTTTTAAAGCACCGACGCAATTGGCTTTTTTGAGATCCAAAAGTTCATTTTCTCTCTCACTAACAGTTTCAACTGTTGCAACCGAACGAGCAGCGGCTATTTTAAAGAGTTTTTCATCTCGAATATATTGATAGATAGACCCTTTGGCATCAGCTAAAGTTAAATTAGGAATGTTGTCTTTTCTAAAGTAACTGGTATCGATTGCCATTGCCTTGCCATTGACCATTCGTAATCTTTCCACAAAGTATGCTATGTCGCCGACATTAAATGAGGTTTGCTTAGAAAGTTCACCATCGATTTCTACTTCTTCAAATCTCAAAACCTCTGTCGTTAATTTTTTAATAAACTTATTTTGTGGAAAACTCATTAAATCTTGGAAACCAAAATGATTGGCAGCTGAGAAAATCACTCGGTTGTCGACGATTGGTTCCAAAACTACGACTCCACGACCCTTAACAGTGTAAACCAAACCATCTGATTGTAGTTTTTTCAAAGCACGACGAATTGTATTGCGAGTGACGCTAAATCGCTCCGATAAATCTTCTTCACCAGGTAAGATTGTTTTGGGTGGATAAACGTTGCTATCAATTTTGCCCTTTAAAATATGATATATATCTGAATATAAGTTCTTTGGCATTTTTTCTCCTCAATTGACACTAATAAAAATTTCCCCTCTGCCATGATAAAAAACACCCAGAGGGTGTTTTTTTACTTACTCTCTAACATTAGAGATTCATATGGCCGCAACGTGACTGTTCTATCATTTAGTTTAATTCCTTCATAATTTCCTAAAAGCAAATCAAAACCGGCTGCGATTTTTCTTTCCTGTACTTGGTCAGTGAAATTAGCCATTACTAAAATTTTACCCTTTTTGTTAGCTCTTTCATAGCTATAAACACTATTATCATTTGAATTAATTAATTTATAAGTACCATTCGTCAACAAAGTTTTATTCTTACGAAGGAAAATCAAAGCTCGATAAAAATTGAAAACATTGTTCTTCATTTTAAGAACCTTTTCGACTGAATAGTCATCATGATGTTCAGGCTTTAACCAAGGCTGACCACTAGTAAAGCCATGGTAACGCTTGGAGTTCCATTGCATTGGCAAACGGGCATTTTCCCTAGATTTTTGTTGCAAAATTTTAATTGCTAAACTCTTATCAACACCCTTTTGAATCAATTCATCATAAGCATTGATCGATTCATGATCATTATACTGACTAATATCAGTAAAGTAAGCATTCTTCATCGCAATTTCATCACCTTGATAAATATAAGGCGTCCCTTGCAATCCAAATTCGACCATCGCTAATAATTTAGCTGATTGATCACGATATTTACTATCATTGGTAAATCGAGAAATCGCGCGAGGTTGATCATGATTATTCCAAAATAGCGCATTCCAACCGCCTTGATGATTCATCTTAACTTGCCAATCACTTAAGATTTTAGTCAAATCAGTTAACTTATAATGACCTAAAGTCCACTTCTTACCGTTAGTATAATCTACTTTGACGTGATGGAATGTAAAGGCCATTGATAGTTCTTGACGTTTAGGATTGGTATACTTAACAGCTTCTGAAATAGGCGTTGAAGATAATTCACCGACAGTCACGAATTGATTAGGTCCAAAGACCTTTTCGTACATTTCGTGAATATATTCGTGAACGTGTGGTCCATTGGTATAAAAATTACGACCATCGTCTAAAGGAGTTTTGAAAGTATCGTTTGGTAAATCCTTATCCTTCGAAATATTATTGATAACATCAAGTCTAAAGCCATCAATACCTTTATTTGCCCAATATTTAAGCATTTTAAAGATTTTATTACGTAATTTTTCATTACGCCAGTTCAAATCAGGCATCGTTACATCATAAAGATGCAAGTAATACTGGTTTAATCTTGGAACGTACTTCCAGGCACTGCCACTGAATTTTGAAACCCAATTATTTGGTTCATGACCATCAACGGGATCACGCCAAATATAGAAGTCATGATAAGGATTATCCTTTGACTTCAAAGCTTCTTGGAACCAGTGGTTTTCATTTGAAGTGTGGTTCAAAACCATGTCCATAATGATTTTTATTCCACGTTTATGTGCTTCATTCAACAGTCTTTCAAAATCATCCATCGTTCCAAAAACTGGATCGATCTGATAGTAGTCAGCAATGTCGTACCCATTGTCATTTCCTGGTGAACGATACATTGGCGTTAACCAAATCAAACCAATACCCAATTTTTTCAAATAATCTAGTCGAGAAATAATGCCGTTGATATCACCAACGCCATCTCCGTTTGAATCTTGAAAACTGCGTGGATAAATCTGATACACAGTTTCTTTTTGCCATTCCTTCATATCCATTTAGTACTCCTCAATATAATGATAAAACCTCATATAACGCGATAATCTTATAATATGTTTATACACCTGTCAATCATTTAAAATCGTCAAAAATCCATGAAAGCGCCTTTTAACGCTACCTAATGGCGATATCCACCTTAAAAATAATTTTCAATTTTAAAAAACAAATTAATTTACATATTTATAAATTTGTATTATTATTCAGAGCCTAGTCAAAAAATAGGAGATAAAAATCATGCTTCAAATTATTACAGACAGATTGATCATTCGTCCATTCAAAACTGCTGATCATGATCAATTACAAACAATTATCCTTGATCCAGAAATTATGAAGTATGTCAGATATCGTGATACTAAGACATCTGAAAACTTCACAAAACTATTTGAAGAACATTTCTTAAAAGAACAACAGACTTCATTTGCCATTGAAGAAAAAGCTACTAATGAAGTTATTGGATTTTATGAATTCCATCCCGAAAATAACGTCGGCATCTTAACTTATGCTTTGAGTAAAAAAGCTTGGGGTCACGGTTATGTAGCAGAGGTTGGCAATGCCATGATGCAATATGGTTTTGAAGTCTTGAATCTCGATAAAATTGAGGCTCATTATGCAAATCTTAATCCTAACTCGGGCAAAGTTATGCTTAAGATGGGTATGAGAGATTTGGGCTCAATTGAAACTTTTGTTTCACCAGATGATGGAGTTGAAATAAAAGTCATGGCTTATGAACTTACTAAAGCAGATTGGTTAAATGATAATAAGCAACAACGAGCCGTTTAAGGTAAAAATAGTCCGACTAATTCAATTTTGAGTTAGTCGGACTATTTTTGTTCTATATTAAATTAAATATTAAATTAAATTTTTGTGAATATCTTGCATCCCACGTTCGATATTTTCTAATTCATCAGAATAGTTTTTTAATTGTTGACCGTATTTATCTACCAATTTACTGTCAGCATCAGTTTTGTAGCGCAATTTATGCTCCAAGCTAGCCCACATATCCATGCCAACGGTTCTAATCTGAACTTCAACGGGGACATCAATCGGACCATGCGATTGGAAAACGGGAACTTTAATGACAATGTGTAAACTACGATAGCCACTGTCTTTAGGATGCTTCAGATAATCCTTGCGTCTTAAAAGCGTGATATCTGATTGACTAGTTAACATCTTTTCAATTTTATAAATGTCGTCGATGTAATTAGTAATGACTCTAATTCCAGCAATATCATAAATATTAGCCTTGATACTTTCAGTTGTTAACTCATAACCCTTTCTTTGAGCTTTCTTCAGCAGACTGGGAATACGCTTCATTCGTGATTCCATATGGTGAATGGGATTGTAATCGAAATTGACTTGAAATTCTGAATCTAAATTTTCCAATTTGGTGCTAATTTCTTTTTCTCCAGCTTGATACAATTGATACATTTTAATCATTTTTGACAATTCTTCAACGTTAGGCCGATTTTCAATATCGCCTAGTTCTGTTTGTAATGATTTTAGATTTATCGCATTGGGTCTTTCTAGTATCATTTCTCCATCCTTTAACTAAATATACAGTTCAGTTTCGGCGGGTTTAGTTTTGCCAATCACCTTACCATTATGGACTGAAAGTAAAATTTCTGAACGCTTGTTCAAAACATCATAGAAATTGTGCCCATTTAACAAGACAAAATTAGCAGGCTTGCCAACTTCAATTCCATATTCTTTTTCAACGTGCATGATTTTGGCACTATTGAGAGTGATGAATTTGTACGAATCCATAATTTGTTGGTGACCCATCATTTGCGTAGCGTGCAATCCTTCTGTCAAAACATCGAACATATTGCCGTTACCCATTGGATACCATGGATCTTTGATGTCATCTTCACCAAAACCAACATTAATGCCATTTTCCGTCAACTCTTTGACACGCGTTAGACCACGACGCTTTGGATAAGTATCGAAGCGTCCACCCAAGTACATATTGACCAATGGGTTAGAAATAAAGTTCATCTTTGACATCTTCAATAAGCGCATCAATTTATACATATAAGCATCGTTATATGAACCCATCGCAGTTGTATGTGAAGCGGTCACTTTGTCTCCCATACCGCTCTCGTAGGCAATTGTAGCAATCGTTTCAAGACTTCTGGATGCAGGATCGTCAATTTCATCAGTGTGAGCATCGAATAACAAATCATTTTTTTGAGCAAGATCCATTGCAAAACGCAATGATTCGACTGAATATTCCCGATTGAATTCATAATGTGGAATAGCTCCCACAACATCAACACCTAATTTAACAGCTTTTTCCATCAATTCCTTGCCGTTAGGATAAGACAAGATACCTTCTTGAGGAAATGCGACTAGTTGTAAAGTCATCCAATCTTTAACATTTTCACGCACATCGATCAAAGCTTTTAGAGCTTTCAGACTTGGGTCAGTCACGTCAACATGTGACCGAACGAATTGGATTCCATGACTGGCTTGCATCTTCAAAGCTAAAGTAGCTCTTTTTTTGACATCTTGATATGTCAGTTCTTTTTTGCGTTCTGTCCAAATACGAATTCCATCAAACAAAGTTCCATTTTCATTCCACTCAGGTTGACCAGCAGTTAAAGTCGAATCTAAGTGAACATGTGGATCAACAAATGGTGGCAACAATAATCTATCGTGACCTACAATGACCTCTTCATTTTCCTTAGGCTCAATATGATCAGCTATTTCGACAAATTTTCCATCTTCAACTCTGATATCTTGTGGCGCTTGATTTTGAATTTTGACTTGTTGTAATAACATTACGCTTTGCTCCTCTGAATTTTGATATAGTATACAATTTCTTAGTTGACGTTGCCAAATTTACTTATTATTGACTCACGACTAGATTTATCAAAAATAATCCTATTAGCTTGATAAGAGTTCAAACCGATAGTTTACGTTGTATTCCCTTTTCATGCTAATAAAGGAATAAGACAATTCTAGTTTCTTCTATATTAATTACTAACTAAAATCGTCATTATGTCTATTCTACATCTAATCAATATTTCATCAGGCGAAAACTCTTCAAAATAAATCAAACATCATAGAAATCACAAATGTCTGATTTATTGAGATTGTTTTTCTTTAAGATTATCTCTAGCAGCTCGCAATTCATCGGCAAACAAGACCTTTTCAATTATTTTTGTCAATTGATAAGGGGTTTCTTTCATACCATTTTTTACCCAACGTTTCATAATTCCTTGCATTCCAAGCATTATGTAAGTCCCTTGGTACTCATCAAAATTGGACATTTCTTTGTCTCCAGGCGACATCACTTGATGCATTTTTTCCAGCAATCTAGTTCTACCCTCAACAAAAACTAAGTTGCTGATCTGATGATTTTTATAAAATGCTTCCAGTAATTTCTCTAAAGATTTGAATGGCGTTGAATCTTTTGGCAACTCAATTGTGTCGACAAACTTATCTTCAATCGTATCGACGCAATCATAAATATCATCGTAATAACGATAGAAGGTGGTTCGATTGATATCAGCTTTTTTACAAATATCAGTCACTGTAATTGCATCAATCGGTTTTTCTTGCAACTGATCTAAAACAGTTTTTTGAATAATTTCTTTAGTATATTTGGTGCGGCGATTATTTTTGATTCCAACCATAGGTAAACCTCATTTTCTTATGCAACAAAAATATCTTAAGTGTTGTTTTAAAAACAGCTTGTCTCAGATTGACGATTGCACGTTATTCTCAAAATTATTATTATATTAAACATAGTGTTGCAATAATGACAGTGTAACAAACTGTCTGTTAAAATATCTATAAATAATAAATAAGAGGATTAAATAAATGCTGGAATTAAAACATATTAAAAAATATTATTACGTTGGCGATTCCGTTACTAAAGCATTGGATGACGTTTCTGTCTCCTTTCGTGAGCAAGAATTCGTTGCTATCCTAGGACCTAGTGGTTCTGGTAAAACAACCTTGCTAAACGGAGTTGGTGGCTTAGACATTTACGATTCTGGTGACTTAGTAATTGATGGCAAGTCGACTAAGGACTTTTCGGAGTCTGACTGGGACGCTTATCGTAACAATTCAGTTGGTTTCATCTTCCAAAGTTACAACGTTATCGGTCACTTAAGCATTCTCGACAACGTCGAATTGGGAATGACCCTAAGTGGCGTTCCTAATGAAGAGAAAACGCAAAAAGCACGTGAAGCTTTGGAAAGAGTTGGCTTAGGTCCACATATCAACAAGAAGCCTAACCAACTATCTGGTGGACAACTGCAACGTGTTGCCATCGCCCGTGCTATTGCTAATAATCCTTCCATCTTACTTTGTGATGAGCCAACTGGTGCCCTAGATACTGAAACTAGTGAACAAATCATGAAGCTAATCAAGGAATTATCCAAAGAACGACTCGTTGTTATGGTTACTCATAACCCAACTTTAGCTAATGAATACGCCGATCGAATTATCAATTTTGCCGATGGTAAGATTCTCAACGATTCAAATCCATACACTGAAGATGAATCAAAGGATAATTTTGAGCTTAAGAAAACTAAGATGACTTTTTGGACAGCCTTAAAACTATCCTTCACTAACTTGAAGACTAAAAAAGCGCGAACCGCTTTAACGGCTTTCGCTTCCAGTATCGGTATCATCAGTATTGCAATTGTTCTAGCTCTATCGTCTGGTTTCCAAAAACAAATCGATAAAACCCAGGGCAATACTTTGGCGCAATTTCCAGTAACGATTTCTCAAGTAGCCTCGAAACAAACTGCTCCTTCAACTGATAAAGTTAAGAAATCCAATTCCAAACAAGTTACCGCTAAATTGAGCCAACAGGAAAAATCGACTCACACGAATAAATTAAACAAGAATTACTTGAACTACATCAAAAAACTCGACCCTGAATTGAGTAAAGATGTTACTTATACTTACTCAACTGGCATGAATCTTTTGACTAAGATAAATGGTAAAGTCAAAACAGCTCAATTCTCTAATACCAGTGGCTCCAGTCCAACAAGTACAATGACCTCTGCCATGTCTTCATCAACTGGTATCGGGGGTTCCGTCTACCCATCGACTTCAAATGACGGCAAGAACTTTTTGAAGAAGCACTACAAAGTTATCTCTGGTTCAATGCCTCAAAATGCTAACGATGTCGTTTTAATCGTAGATCGTAATAACGATACTAATATCAATGCTTTAAAGAACATCGGCATGAAAGTTAAAGATGGTCAAAAGCTTGACTTCAACAAAATCGTTGGTCAAGAATTCAAAATCGTTAACAACAATGATTACTATCGTCAATTAGGTGCTGGCATGTACGCTCCTAATACTGACATGGATTCTCTTTACAATAACTCCAATAATACGACCGTTAAAATCTCAGGTATTTTACGAGTTAAGTCGAAATCATCTGAAAACATTCTTTCATCAGGAATTGCTTACAGTGATAAATTGACACAAAATATCATTGCTAATAATAAGAATTCCGATATCGTTAAAGCACAAAAGAATAGCGATTCAAATGTCCTAACTGGCGCTTCTGCTGACGATACCACTAAAGAATCTCTTGTCAGTTACTTAGGTGGTTCTACTACTCCAGCAAGCATTCTAATTTATCCAAATACCTTTAAAAACAAAGACAAAGTTTTGAAGTATCTTGATAAGTACAATAAAGGTAAGAAAGCTAGCGACAAGGTAATTTATACAGACTTGGCTGGTCAGGTATCTAATTTGACCGGTGGCCTGATGGATGCTATCACTTACGTACTCGTGGCCTTTGCCGGAATTTCCTTAGTTACAAGTATGATTATGATTGCCATCATCACTTATACTTCCGTTCTTGAGAGAACTAAAGAAATTGGTATTTTGAAGGCTCTGGGTGCTAGAAAGAAAGATATCACTCGTGTCTTCGATGCTGAAACCACGATTCTTGGTGTTACGTCCGGTTTGCTAGGTGTTATCATCGCCTGGCTGGCAACTTTCCCAATCAATATTATTCTGAAAAATATGACTGATTTATCGAACGTTTCACAATTGAACCCAGTCCATGCAATCATTCTAGTTATCGTCAGCACGGTCTTGACCGTTATTGGTGGTCACATTCCTGCTCGTATGGCAGCTAAGAAAGATGCTGCAACTGCACTTCGTTCTGAATAGTATTTAAATTATTATAAGGACTAGCAAATTTTCAATTTGTTGGTCCTTTTTTTTGGTGAAAAAAAATAACCCTGAATTCTTTGAGGAATTTTGGGTTATTTCTTTGTTTATGTTTATGATAGATTTTTTTACTTGGATGTTTGGAGTCCAAGATTTGGTCTTTTTTTAGTGCTTATTTCTTTATGTTTGAATTCCCTAGATTTATACGTTTAAACCTTGGGATTGTGGTTAACTTCCGAAACGAGTTACAGTGGGGCAACTCTCTGCACCTAAGGCTATTTCCCATATCGTCTGCTCCGCAGCCAATCTGTGAAATTGTCTTAGGCTCCGGAAGCTGAACGCCCTTGCTCCGCCCTCTCTAGATTTTGACCACAGCTATCCCAATCAATCCGGGTCCCGTGTGAACTCCAAGGGCTGGGCCTACTTGTTCGATGAACTCTCTTTTTCCTTTGATGCCATTTTCGTGCAACAAATCTAACATTGAGAGTCCGCCTTCTTCATTGTCTCCGTGACCGATTCCGATTAGATATTCGTCGCCTTCATCAAGAAAGTCTTGCGCATATCCTAGCATCAACTTTTTACCTTTTTTCATACCACGAGCTTTAGCAGCAATGGTATAGGTTCCATCTGGTTTACAAGTTATGATTGGTGCTAATTTTAGAACTCCACCAACTGCTGAGGCAACGGCACTGATTCTTCCACCGGCTCTCAAGTATGTCAAAGTTGGAATACAGAAATAAACCATTGCGTGAGCAATCATTTTTTCAACATGAGCTGCAATTTCATCAAATGATTTTCCATCATCGACTTGTTTCTTAGCTTCAACAGCGATTAAACCTGAAGCAATTGCAACTTGTTTAGTATCAAAATATTTAGTCGTGAAACGATCATCATCATCTAAGAAGACTTTTAAAAAGTTAAAAGTCCCACTTAATCCTGATGAGACTGAAATTGACAAGATGTGCGTATAACCTGCTTGAGCAATTTCATCGAGTGCTTTTTGTATAGAATCTCCTGAAGGCAAAGATGTCTTAGGAATTTCTACTGGTAAATTTCGATAAACTTCTTCAGCCGAAATGTCAACTCGATCAAGATAAGTCTTGTCATGGTAAGCAATTTGCATTGGCAATTCAAAAACGCCAGTTTTTTTAAGATATTCCTTTGGCAAATCACAACAAGAGTCTACCAATACAGCAATCTTTTCCATTTTCTATTTACTCTTTTCGTCTAAAGTATTCTTACTTTCAATTCTAATTACTTTCTTTGTGACTAATTTTGTCGCAAAGGCTAACGTGACCATTTCAATCATCAAATAAGCTGATGATTGATTCTTTTCTGAAATAGCTTGTTTCTCTTCGCGGTGATTCAACATCTTTAAAGCAATTTCTTGTTTATCGCAGAAGAAATCATATGTCTTATCGATTCCTCCACTTAACCTAGTTTGAATCTCTAAACCTCTTTGAATATCGTCGAAGGAAACGACTTGCTTCAAAAAAGTAATGGCTATTAAATAAGCCAAATGTTCACGCGTGTAGCGCTTCTTAACAGGATGTGGCAATAAGCCATTTTTTACATAGTTATTGACCATTGAAGTTGTAACAACTGGACCGTCCTCAAGCCAAACTGGACCAACGTACTTATCAACTAGTGTTAATAGTTGATCACGGTACAATTCCAATTCAGGCAGTTCCTCAAATCTCGGTAAACGGTACTCTTCTAATTTATTTAGCCAGCTTTGCAATTCATCCATAACAAGCGCTCTCCTTTAGTAATTACTATTATAATTTATCATAGTTATTTTAACTATTCAAACTAGTTTTTAAAACTAGATGTAAATTTGAAACAAAAAAAGCCTTGAATACCAATTATTCAAGACTCTCTTTTGAATCGTACTCTCGCCAACCTAAAGCTATTATCATCGCTAGTCCGGCGCCAGTCAACAATATGATGTATCCAATATTACTACTGAAATTTGTATCTCCTAGATATAAATCTCCTAATAAAGTTCCTAAAACGGCAACCCAGATACCGATACTTTGACCTCTAGTAAAGGCTGTGCCAGTCTGACTGCGTCTCTCCCGTTTAGTAATATATGGAAGTATAAAACCTAGTCCGACTAAAACGATAATCGCAACAAAGTTGATTACTAATTCATACCACCACATCGACGAACCAAAGGGCACATCTTGTGGCCCAATTGCAGCAATCGTGGCAACACCAGTCAAAATCAGACACCACCAACCAACTGCTAGAGACATCGTCTTATTCTTAATATAAACATATCCTGAATGGTATTTATCATCATTCATTCTAACCTTGATAAAGGACCAAAAAATCCAACAAGTAACTCCCGGCGAAATAATTCCATTTAAATTCAATAACCAATTAAATATATCTTTCATGTTCGGCAATAATATCCCCAAAAACATGATAAAAGCGCTCAGACCAACCGTCAGCAGATAGCCGTTGATTGGCAAGCCCGCTGAATTAGTCTTTCTCAAAAATTGTGGCATGTACTTATTGCCAGTATCAGAAATCAGCATTCTCGTCATGGCGTTCAACAAAACAGCCAGTAACGCTGCTAAATAGAAGATTTCTGTGAAAGCAAACAGGTACATCAAGGTATTGCCAATGTTAAATCTCTGTCCTAATGCTTGAAAGGCATAATATGAACCATTTATCTTCAAGTCATCTGGCAAATGGTAGGCATTGAAAAATACCCCCAGTGAAAATGATCCAAAGATTGTCAAAAATCCGGTCATCACTGACAACATAATCATTGCCTTAGGGAAATCTCGATTAGGATTGCGCATCTTAGTAACAAATGGCGCTATTCTTTCGGCACCGTTGATGGCAAAAATCAGGAAGCCTAAGGTTGTTAAATAGTGCAAATTAAACGTTGGTACAATCGTATGCAATGTCAGTGGCTTCGTGGCAATGTGACCACCCATGGATAGTGCTGTGACTGTCATGATAACAAATAAGACGGTCATCCCAAACATGGCAATTCCACCAATGGTACTTAATATTTCAAGTGAGCGCTCGAAACGCGACTGTATAAAAATAAAGAACACAAAAATCAGCAACGTAAATAAAGCGAAATGGCTATTCGACATCTGCGTTTGCAATTTGGAATTCCCATATACGACCCAACCTAGTGCAACGGCAATTGTATTAGCGGTATCCACAACATACGGAATGGATGCAGCCCAATATGTCCAAGCAGCAAAGTAGCCTAAGAACTCTCCACTTGTTTCTCTGACCCATGATGTTAATCCTCCACCATCGTCATCAAAGGTTGAGCCCAACTGCCCAACCATCAACGAGTACGGAACAACATACAACAGGATCATAATTATCCAGGATGTAATGACACCCATCCCTTGGTTTTGGAAATTGTAAGTTAGATCATCGAATCCAACCACTGTTACAAAATCCATCAGGGCCAATACCGGCCAGCTAATATATTTCTTTTCTGTTCCCAAATCTGTCATGGCGTTTTCCTCAGTGAAAATAAATCGTACTTTCTTAATTTATTACACCTAATGGTTACATCAAATATACAATACTTTTCGGCGAATTAATTAAAAAATGATTTAAAAATATAAATAAATTCAAGCGCTTACTTCCCCGACATGACCGCAACCGTAACGATTGACCTTTTAGTGTACAATTTGGAAAGTTAGCAACTCGAAATATTCTACCACAAAAAAATTGGATAAGATATAAAAAGTTTAGTTGGAGGAATTTTTTTATTCCTGCGTGTGAAATTTAGCGTAAAAAATGGAGTTATTTAAACTAAAAACTTAGTCTAAGTAACTCCATTATTGATAATTCAATTATTCATTGTTTTTATAAACGATTTTAACGCCAGTACCACTAATATTCTTAGCCATAGCTTCATTCATTTGATCTAGTGGATAAGAATCAGTAATCAATTGAGTCATATCCATGCCTTCACTCTTAGTTTCACGTAAGAATTCAGTTGCTTCGACCCAATCATCTGGAACATAAGCCCA
This sequence comes from Companilactobacillus halodurans, assembly GCF_009600995.1. NCBI lineage: Bacteria > Bacillati > Bacillota > Bacilli > Lactobacillales > Lactobacillaceae > Companilactobacillus > Companilactobacillus halodurans. Next base: position 12,813 of record NZ_VDFO01000016.1, read on the forward strand.
AGAACCAGTGACCTTTGTCTCTGGCATACAAATATTGAAGTGTGGATTATAACTTGCTTCGCCATTATCAACGAAGAATCCAACTTCACAAATACCACCGTGATCAGTTAAGAAGTTCCAAATCGTACTTGCTCCTTTAGTTGAGCCAGTGCATTGGAAAGCAAAATTAGCTCCCTTGCCGCCAGTCAATTTCTTAACGGCTTCAACAGGATCTCCATCTTCAATGTTAATAACATCAGTTGCACCAATCTTCTTAGCTAACTCAAGACGACTCTTGTTACCGTCGACGCCAATAATGTGACGAACTCCCAAAGTCTTCATTTGAGCAATGACCATTAAGCCAATTGGTCCAACTCCTTGAACGACAACTGTTGAACCGTGTTTGAAGGTATAAATTTCTTTAGATTTAGCTACGGCGTGTGAACTGACTGCAGCTGGTTCAATTAAAATTCTCAAATCTAGTGGCATATCACTAACATTGAAAACGACGCTGTTAGGATTGATGACCATATAATTTGAAAGCCAGCCATTAAAGTAGTGTTCTTCACCGCCCATTAGACCGTAAATATCGCCATTCAAAGCTGGTCCGCAAACAATTTTATCGCCAACTTTTAGAGGCTTGCCAGTCCAATCAGTTTTAACATTCTTCCCCATCTTAACGATTTCGCCAGTACCTTCGTGACCTAAGTTAACTGGAATGTATTTGAAGGGATCGCTCTTGTATTCGAAGACATCAGTACCACAAATACCGCACCCCTCAACTTTTACTAGCATTTCATCATCATTAATTTCTGGAATAGGTAATGTCTTAACCTCAATATGATTCGTCTTTGTCAAAACAGCAACTTTTCCATCCATACAAAAAGGCCTCTTTTCTTTATGTATCCGATTTCATTGTAGCATTGTTCACAAGATTGTTAAATTTGGTTATAAATTCAAATTTGCATAAAAAATCCGGCCAAAAATTAGGCCGGATTCTAATATTTTATAAGAACTAATTTGTAGTTCTATCTTTCACAAAGCCTGTATCATCAACATCGACATCATTGATAATATCTTGGCCTTCATACAAACATCTAGTTTCAGTTTCAATTCCGCCATCTTCAATCGTGATAATGTCATAGTAAGTAGCATCATAAATCAGATGTTTATTCTTATTATCACAATTGATGTGATAAGCACTTGAATCAGTTGAATGCATTAAGATACCCGCTTTAACAAATGAAGTTTCAAAGTGAATATGCCCTGAAAAAACTGCTTGAACTGACGTGTCTGTTATAACCTGCATGAGTTCATCACTTTCTTGTAAAATGCTATAACGCATGTGGTGAATACCAGGACCATCAACGGGATGGTGTAAAAAGATAAATGATTTTTTATCAGAATATTTTGCTAAATTGTTTTTCAACCAAGCCAACTGCTCTTCACCCAAATATCCAGGTTCATCATTATGAAATTTACTATCTAAAAAATAGAAATTCATTTCAGGAGTTTCTTTTAGATAATAGTATTTCTCACGACTTGGTTGTTGAACATAGCCTTCAAAGAATTCTTCTAAACGGTCATGATTACCTAACACAACATTAATAGGTATCTTCAATTCAGCTTCGGCTTTTTCTACCAATTCTCTTAAATCAACATAATCAATCACTGTTCCTTCATGAATCAAGTCACCTGTAATAGCAATCATATCAGGCTTTTCGGGCATTGTTGAAATATCTGTGAAGATACTATTCAACTTTAAATAGGGATCAATTTGCTGATTATTCGATGCTTCTTTACCCCTTGGAGTCAAATGGGTATCTGTTATTTGAATCACTTTATATTTACTCATGTTTACCCCAATACAAATTTTTTTCAGTTTCACAATCAAATAAAAGGCTCTTTTGCTGTCTTAAAGAAATATAAATTTCTTCGCCAACAATAAAATCAAAACTATTAACGATAGCTTTTAAGGTTGTACCATCTGAAGTTAAAACTGATAGTTGAACAAAGCGTCCATAATCAATCACAGCATCAATTTTAACTTTCAAATCAAACTTACTTTGACGAGTTCTTGCACAAGACAAGTTTTCTGGGCGAATCCCCAAACAATATTTCTTTTCTTCCAAGTTTAATTGAAGATTAGACATGATAACATCACCATCTAATGTCATCTCACCATTCCTTAATACGACCTCAACAACATTGATCTGTGGTGTACCAATAAATTTAGCAACAAATAAATTGGTAGGATTATTATAAATATTCTCTGGTTCATCGATCATTTGAATAATGCCCTGATCCATAACAGCAATTCGATCGCCCAAGGCCATAGCTTCCAATTGATCATGAGTCACATAAACAATTGTCTGTTGATTCATAACATGCAGGTTTTGAATCTCATCACGAGCCTTTTCACGTAATTGAACATCGATGTTAGATAAAGGTTCATCTAGTAGAAAAATTTTGCTCTTCTTGACCATCCCACGACCAACGGCAACACGTTGCTTTTGACCACCAGATAGTTGCGAAGGTAAACGGTCTTTGTATTCTGTTAAGTTCAAAGTTCCTAGTACACTTTCGATTCTTGCTTGACGTTCTTCTTTAGGAACTTTATGAACTTTCAACGCATATTCAAGGTTTTGATAGACGGTCATATTCGGATAAAGTGCATAGTCTTGAAAAACCATGGCAATCACATGTCCATCGTTACTCAATTTTTGTAGATTTTCACCATCAATGAGTACGTCACCAGAAGTTGGTTCTTCCAAACCGGCAATCATTCTCAAAGTAGTTGATTTACCACAACCTGATGGACCTAAGAGAACCAAAAACTCCCCTGCCTTAACGAAAAGATTCATTCCATCAATAACCTTACTATTTTTGAATTCTTTAGAAATATTTTTTAATTCAATCGTTGCATTACTTTTAATCATGAAGTCTCCTATTTAAAACCACTATTGCTAATACTATTAAGAATATATTTTTGGAAAATTAAATAGATGACCAATGGCAAAATCACCATGATTGTTGACAAAGCCATTGCCAATGGAAAATTGGTACCACCTTCACTTGAAATGTAATTCTGTAAGGCTAAAGGCAGAGTGAAACTTGATTTATCTTTCAAAATCAAAGTTGGCCAAACGTATTCATTCCAGGAATTTATAAAGAAGATAGCACCGACACTGACGATACTAGGCTTCAAAATTGGAATAACGATGTTAAAGAATATTTTTCGATTAGGTATACTGTCAACTTTAGCAGCATCAATCAAACTATTTGGAATCTTTTCCATCGTTTTAAGAAAAATCATTATTCCGGTTGCATCGCATAATTGTGGTAAAGCAACACCTACGACGTTATTTAACAAATTCAATTTAGAAATTACTAAATAGTTGGGTATCATCACAATCGTAAATGGAACAAAGATCGTGGCTACAAATAGTAAATAGATAAACATCTTTCCTTTAAATTGATAGCTCCTAAAAGCATAAGCTGTCAAAAGTCCGGTCAATAATTTTCCAACTGTTACCAAAGTAGCCATAAAGAAAGTATTCCAAGTCAAGCCTATCAAGTTAACTTGTTGATTCAACATTGAAAAATTCTTCAAGGTTGGGTGCAGTGGAATCAAACTTAACATTGTCGCATATGAATCTTTTAAAGTTTTAAAAGAATTAGACAACATGAATAAGATTGGTAAAATCGCTGCTAAAACAATTAGGAACAATAGTATATGCCAAAGATTTATTTTCTTTTTAATCATAATTATTGGTCTTCCTCTCTACAAAACGAATCTCAATAAACAGTAGTATTAGAAAAATCACAAAGGTCGTCATCGCTAAAGCTGATGAGGTACCAGTTTTATATAAAACAAATGCATTGAGATAAGTTTGATAGATAACATTTGAAGATCCGTAGTAAGGTCCACCTGTGGTAATTACATTAATAGGCGTAAATACATATTGCAGTCCTTGAACGATTGTTAGAATCAATACATAAATTCCAATTCCACGGTTCATTGGTAAAATCACATTCCAAATCAATTTCCATTTAGGAATCCCATCAACTTTGGCAGCATCAATGATATTCTCAGGAATCGAACCTAACCCTGTTAATAGCAAAATGAAGTTATATCCGAAAACTTTCCAATTAGTAATGAAACAAATCACTGTAATTGCTAGGATCCCTGAGTTAGACCAGTTAGGCATTGAGACGCCGATACCTTTTAAGATATAAGCGACTGGGCCAGAAACTGGATTAAGAATCCAAGTTAACAGCATTGCTCCAACTACTAGTGAAAACAAACTTGGAATGAAGAAGAGAACTTTATAAACCCCTTGCATTTTACTGATGAAAAATTTAACTACCAGTGAAATGAAATAAGGAATCACAAAATTCAAAACAATCAAAAAGATAATATATATCAATGTATTCAAGATTACCTTTTGATTGACTGGGTCTGTAAAGACCTCAATGTAATTTTTTAATCCAACGAATTCCTTGGTTGGGGCAATCATGTTCCAATCAAAGAAACTTAGATAAAACGTATAAAGAATAGGAACTACCATAAAGACAAACAGTAGAATTCCTGTTGGTAATAGGTAAAGAAATGGTAATAATTTTTTATTTTTGTTCAGCATTTATCTCATCCTGTGCGGCTTTCAAAGTGGATTCGACATTATTTCCTGATAAGATTTTATCTCTTGCATCAAGCATTGTTTGTTCAGCTTGTAATCCCTTCTTAGGGAATGATGTCCATGGAACAGCATTATCCAAAGTTTTTACAGCAGGTTCAAGCATTGGATTTTCTTTGATGTAATCTTTGAATGAAGCAGATTAAAGTGCAGCTTTTGTTGGAGGCAAGTAACCTGTACCTTTACTCCATGTAACTGATGATTCGGCCTTATACATCCATTTTTCAAATTCCCAAGCAGCTTTTTGTTGTCCAGAATCTTGGGCAGTAATAGCAAGCATAGAACCACCGACTGGAACTACCATTTTATGGTCTTTGAAATGTGGAGCTAAAATTGCTGAGGCTTTGAAACTAGCACTCTTTTTAATATGTGAAGCTTGAGCAATAGTTGTGAAAGCCATTGCTACATCACCTTTAACAAATGAATCCATACCTTGAGCCCAAGGTGTATGTAAAGCTAATTTTTCATTGACCATGCCTTGATAGAACTTATAAGCAGCAATTCCATCAGTACTAGCAAAATCCGCTTTACCATTTTTTTGGATTTTAGCACCATTGCTTAGCATAATTCCTTGTTGAGCCCATGTATCTCCAGGTTCTTGGATATAAAGGCCATACTTGCCAGATTCATCATGGATCTTTTTGGCAGCTTCTCTAACACCTTCCCATGTATCCAAAGAACTTTCTTGAATATTATATTTGCTCAAAAGATCTTTGTTGATAAAGAGTACTGGCGTACTTAGAGAATATGGCAAACCAACTAACTTGCCTTTGCTATCTTTTGCAAAAGATAATGTTCTCTTAGTAAAGTTACTATCAATAAATTTATTGTTGCCGTCAAACTTCTTAGCAGCGTCAGTTGGTGTCATATATTTGAAGTTACTTGAAATGTAATTATCATAAGCCCAACCTACTTGAGTAACATCAGGAACTTTTCCTGAAGCTTGTGCTGATTGAAGATTTTGCATCAAACCTTTATACATATCAGGATTATATTTTGCAGTTACTTTGATATTTTTGTGGGTTTCATTAAACTTCTTCACCAACTCATCAACGGTTGCCCCACCTTGAGTCTGAGCATTAACGTGCCAATAAGTTATGTGTTTTACACTTGATGCAGAAGTTTTCTTTCCACACCCTGCAAAGAGTACAGCTAATGACAATATTCCAAGTGTCAAAAGAACCTTTTTAAATAAATTCGATTTCATATTTTTTCTCCCCGTTCTTTTTAAATCGAATTAATCATAACTAGCAGTTGTATAAAAAAGGTATATTTTTTGTTTAGATTTCGTAAATTTTTTGCTTTAAAATTTACAAATTGTCGACAAAAAATTCTTGCACTTTTTGAATAAATATGAAAACAAAAGAACTCTGATTGATATAAAATCAATCAGAGTTCCTTTATTAAATAATTTTTAACTATCAATATCATTAACACCTAAAATGACATTTTCTTTAGCATTATCAACAGCATCCAATCCAGCTAAAGCAACCATACTGGCAGGAATACTTCTGTGAGGCGAATCGCTATCAACAACATCATCATCGGTAACCATTCTGGATGGTCTGAGGATAATAGTTCTAAAATTACGTTTGTTCAAATTCTCTTCAGCATCACGTTTTGTGCTGATATATTTCTCATTAGCACCTGGAATATCATCCGCTGAAATATAAATAAAGATTGGAACTTTATTTTCTTCAGCAGCATCGGCAATATTTAAAGCACTTTGATAATTGACCTTTCTAAAAGTAAGATCCTCATTAGCATCTTCTTGATATTCGCCAATCGTATCAACCACTACATCAGCATCTTTCAAGTATTGTGTCCAAAAACCCTTAGATAAGGCATTGCCAACTTTCCAATCAACTTTGCTATACCAAGACTTATTTCCTAATGGTTCACCGGTTCTAGAGACGCTGACAACTGAATCGCCATTTTCAATAAATTGTTCAGCAAATTCTCCGCCAAGAAATCCATTAGCACCAAAAATTACGACTTTTTTTGACATACTTTATATTTCTCCTTCAATTAAAATTGTTTCATTATAAATCAAATGCTTCGTCAATAGCATGATAATCCGTATTACCCAATTCGACATCGAGTGACTTCACATTTTGGTCGACTTGCTCTGGCTTTCTTGCTCCAGGGATAACGATTGAGATATCTGGATTCTTCATGTACCAAGCTAAAATAACTTGGGCGACTGTTGCATCATACTTTTCAGCAATCTTTCTGACTTTATCAATAGCAGAAATGACGTCTTTAAATTGAGCTTGACTGAATTGAGTAAATTTCTTGTAATCAGCCGCACTATACTTGCCGGTCAACAAACCTGAAGCTAATGGGAAATATGGTACGAATGAGATATTATTCTTCTTCAAATATGGGAACAATTCTTTTTCAGCATCCCGATGCAACAAGCTGTAATTATCCTCAACGATATCAACTAGCGAATCTTTGTTAGCTTCTTTGATTTGATCTAAAGAAAAGTTAGAAACACCAATTGCTCTGATTTTGCCTGCCTGCTTCAATTCATTTAAAGCAGCTACAGCTTCATTTTTAGGTGTTTTTTCATCTGGGAAATGAATATAAAAGATATCGATATAATCTGTCTTTAAGCGTTTCAAAGCTTTATCAACAGCATCTTTTAAAAACTCTGGACTATTATTATTTTTCAAATCATTATCAGGATCTTGAGCTGCCTTTGTAGCAATCACTAATTTGCTGCGGTCGTAATCTTTGATTACATCGCCAATAATTTCTTCCGAACGACCAGCGCCATACATATAGGCGGTATCTAACGTGGTAATTCCTTTATCGATAGCTTCTTTGACGACTGCATATCCGTCCTCATCTTTTAAATTATCGAAGAGATTGTGTCCACCGACTTTGTTAGTCCCTAAACCAATCTTTTTACTTGTTACATTTGTACTACCAATTTTGACCAAGTTTTCCATAAAATTAAAGACCTCCTGTTTGAAAACGTTACCTTTATGATAGCTCAAAAAAGCCAAAAAAAATAAGATTATGCAAAATTATGCATAATCTTATTAGTAATCATTTATCTAATTAATCCTCAGAAGTTACATCATTTTCTTCAGATTTTTCTTCTAATTTAGTCCGAACTGCTTCTTCTGCAGCTTTACGGCCTTTAGCTAATTCACTGTTTTCCAGTTTATCTTTAACAACTTCCAATTCGTCAACTTCTTGATGTGCTTCTGGATTGTTGCGTCTGAAAATTGCCATAACTTTGTAAGCCATCTTCTCGCCCATCAATGTAACTAATGATCCTAACAGAATAACTACGATACCAAAGATAGTATTTCCGGTCATTGCTTCGCCTAAGATCAAAAGTGATAGAACAGGTGCTAGAGCTGGTTTAACTAGGAAAATCAATGAAGCTTGTAGGATACCAACTTTTTCCATTGATAAGAAATACAAGCCAAAGGCTACACCAGTAACCAAGATTGAAATGTATAAAATCAATGGAAAAGTTTGTAATGTGATTCCTTGGAAGAAAGGAATATTGCTAAACTCTGAATAGTTGCTTGGAATAGCGCTACTTACAGCTGAGATGTGACTAATTCCCATCAAGACACCTAATTCACCAGCACCAAACAAGAATGCTAGACATGTCATGGAAAGACCATTCAAGCCGATTTTCCCACCGTAGACACGTGACATAACGCCATAAACACCAAAGATGATTGATGACAATAAACCTAACATGATACCCATGGCACCATTTAAGTTAAATGGATTGATAATAATCAACAATCCCACCAAAGTCAAAATCAAAGCTAAAACATTGGTTCTGGAAAGTTTTTCCCTCAAGAATACGAAACCAATAATTAAGCCAAAGATTGGGTTAGCACTTAACATAATAGCAATGACTGATGCTTTAGCCATCCCTATCGACAATTGATACAACGTCATGCTCAAAACGACGATGACGAATCCTGTCAAAGCGATACGACCCCAGCCGGATCCTGTGATTTTTACATTATTCTTCTTCATATGAATAATCGTAAATGGTAATAATGCTAGTCCACCAATCAAGAATCGAATAAAATTCAATTCAATTGGATTAAACTGTCCCCCAGCTATCTTCAGAGCGATTTCCATTGAACTAAAGAGAAAAGTTGGTATTAGTATGTAAAGAAGCTTTTTTAAATTCAAACCTTAATTTCATCCCCATTTTTTGCAAGTGAATATGTTCAGTGTACTCCTGTTTTGGGGGTTGAAAACATTGAAAATGTTTCCAATTACAAAAAAAGTCAAAATGTCTTGAATTAACTCTTGACATTTCGACTTTTTTATTTGTTTATATTGGCTCTAGTATAACCTTTTCCAGCGGTTAAATCATATTGAACCAATTTATAATCGTGTAATAATTGTTTTTGTTTCTTAGATAATTCTGAATAAGTGACTTGCTTACCCTTTGAATTTACATACAAGTTCTCACTCTTACCAACGCTGTTTTTAGCCATGGCCGGAATATCTTCTTGAACCTTTGTTAAAAGAGCGTAGTAAGGCGTAACTTGTTGTTTCATCTGCTTCAAAGCTAAAGGAATAAAGCCATTAGGATCAGTAATCTTAGTCGATCCATTTAATTTCTTAGTTCCATAGTTATGCTAAAGGGCATATTTATTACTATAGATGAAGTAATCCGTCTCATGTTGAACGACATTATACTTCTCCATCGAATTCTTATCGTAGATTCCGGGTAAGTGGTCACCATACCAAACCACAGTGATTGGTTTCTTAATGGCATCCAATTTATCCAAGAAAGTCTTTGTGGCACCATCAGTTATATTCAAACCTTTTGAATAGGTTCCTGCTTGTAAAAGTAGACTAGTAGCCGTTCCAGTGGCTTTGAATTGGTTATCAGGATAACTCATATTATATGGCATATGATTTTGCATCGTAACCAAACTGATGAATTGGCCACCTTTAACTTGGTTGACCTGCCATAGAGTATCCTTATAAGATGACTCATCATTGACGAATTCGCTGCTGCCACTAGTATCCTTATATTTGAGTGCTAATTTTCCTTTAGAATCTAACGTTCTAAATGATTGCAGTCCAAACTTGTCATAAACCTTATCTCGATCATAGAAATTAGAATAGTAAGGATGGATAGCAGCTGAATTTTCAAAGTCGTTGACGATATTCAATGGATGCTTTTGTTTAACCACCAATTGTGTATAGGGTGATTGCAATGACTTAGAAAATTGATTGAACGCTAAGCCGGTGAAAGTCATATATTCCATATTGGCAGTTCCACCGCCATATCCAGAACTCAGCATCAAGCCTGAAGTGTTTTCAGATTTGATTTTATTGATATTTGGAGTTGGATCTTCATTGAGCTTGATGTTTGGCACTCGACTTGGGTTAGAGAAACTTTCGCTCAAGACGTAAATCAAGGTCTGTTTGTCCAAATTATTATTAGGACGTTTTTTATTGATTTTGTCAGCCACATTTTGATACTTGTTGACTATTTTTTTCATCGTTTGCGGACTATAATCTGAAGGCTTGTCCATGATGTCGACATGCATGTTGCCCAAGAATGTCAACAACGGACCATTGCTTTGCGCTGTCATACTGATATTAGGCGTGAAATTAGAATAGCCTAGACTAGTCATGAAACGGTTGCTCCATGAGCCTTCTCGATTAACATTATAAAATCCAGCAATGCTAAAAATGGCTAAAATAATAAAGATAATTCTGATAACTGGATTAAATCGCATAAGTTCATGAGAAAAGAGCTTTTCTAAAAAGATACAAATAGCTATGCCAACTACTAAAGCTACAACTACTAAAATAACTATCTTCCAAGTGACCATCGATAGCAATTGCTTAGTATTAGTAAGCATCAGTAAATCAGTTGGCAAAACTGGTTCAGAACGATACTTCACCTTTAGCCAGTTTACGATGACATAAATACCGAACAGGACATAAAAGCCTGCTGTCGCGTAAAAGAACCGATTAAAGATTCCATAAAAGCCTAAATAAAGTAAAAACAAAATAAGAACGGTCAATAAGTACGGCTTCACGTTAGTTTTAAAGAGAATCATATTAGTATTGATAATTGAATTCATCTGTGAAAATTCAAGTAAATAACCAACAGCAAAAGCCGATAAAACTATAAAAATGAATTGCAAAAAGTGCACGATTCTTGATTGTTTCGTATGCATTAATAAACCCCCAGTATAAATTAAGCAACAATTCAGATTATATTTCTAAGATTCATGATAAAAATAATCCTTTTTGTAAAAGCGGCATCATTGATTTCCTCAAAATAACCGGATTTAATTAATTTTACTCAATATGAAAATAAACAGTAGTTTGTTTTAAATCATACAGTCTATGATACGCTAAAACGCTTTTATATCCAGTTGTATATTTTGCTACCAAGAGAATATTATAACGCCTATCAAATTTATTATACTTTGATAGGCGTTATAAATTTATTTATTCAAATAGTATTGAGGAACTTTTTCCAAAAATTCTTGTCGAGCTTCATCAGTCGTTACGTTCACACGGCCAAAATGAACCCAATTGACGTTTTGGGGATTGATTCCTAAGTCATCCAAGGTCCGATCAATGAAAACACCTTGAATTGGGTCTCCACATTCTTTTTCAAGATATTCTTTAGTAACAGTCGATGTCGTTATAACGGTTACTTTCTTGATATTGGTCAATAAGCCTTTCCAACCATTACTTTCATCATAAGCAAAGCCGCTTAGCATCGTCTTATCTAAAAATCCCTTTAACATGGCTGGCATCGTCTGCCACCAAATAGGAAAAATAAAAATTAATTCATCAGAAGCAGCAATTCGGCGCTGATAATTTTTTACCAGAACATCCTCAGTTTTGCCCTGACTATAAGACAGTAAATCTGCTTCTGACAAATTAGGATTAAAATTATCAAAATACGGATCGATTATTTCATATTCCTCATCATTTCTTGAAAAATACCAAGATAAACGGTTCAAAATTTCATGGTTAAAACTTCCAGGATAAGGATGAGTGTAAATAATGGTTTTCATATTCAAAATCTCCTTACGACTCGTTATCCTTAGTATATTATTTTGCCGAAGTTTTTTTGACCCAAGAAATAAGGACAATAATTTTCAAAAATGAATTGTCTTAACTGTCGCTAAACTTACCGGCAATCGACATCGTAGGTTGAATATTGATAAATGACATTGGATCAATATTCAAAATAATCTTTTTAGCAAAGAACAGCTGATATTTCGTTAGAACCATCGTAATCGAGCCGATTTCTTCTCCCGAATATGCACCTTGCAAGTGATAATCCAGAGTTAAGCCACGATTTAAGGTCTTCAGAAGTTCTTTTGAAATCTCATCAATTTTATGCGAATAAACCGTAACCGTAATCTTTTGTTGCTGAATATAAATCTTATCGACCACTGTGTTAGTGATATAAATCGAGATGATTGTGTAAAGTGCCAATTCCCAGCCAAAGGCAAATCCCGCAATCACGATGATTACTGCATTGATAGCAAAACTAACTTGCCCAACGCTACGGCCGGTATTTCTTTGAATAATCAGAGCAATAATATCGGTACCACCAGTTGAAAAGCCATATCTAAAGCAAAGACCAATCCCTGCTCCGGAAAGGATTCCTCCAAAAACTGATGATAGTACTGGATCTTTAGTCAACGGATAAAGTGGGATAATCAAAATAAAAATCGATGCAGAAACGACAGAAATAATTGATAGAATCGTAAATTTCTTTCCCAATCTAAACCAGGCTAAAACTATCAGTGGCAAGTTAAGCAAAGCGTACCATAAATAAACCGGCGTACTAATATCGGAAAATTGATTCAGCAAGTTGACAATCAACTGCGCCGCACCTGTAACTCCACTGGTATAAAGTTTAGCAGGCTGCAAGAGCAATTGAATTCCTAAAGCTGAGGTCACTCCGTAAAAAATGGCGGCTAGAATACTTTTATAATAGTCCTTAACAAATTTCATGAAATCCCCTCCCTTTCTATACAAAATTATTGATGCATTTTTATAAAATATCTATAAATTTTCAACAATAGTTGAATTATAGCAAACAAATTATTGTCACGTTAATTTTTCGTATAATATAATTGAAATAATAATTGGAGGTCATATTATGCAAAAAATTGGTTTTATCGGTACCGGAGTCATGGGAAGTGGCATTATCAACAACCTTTTAAAAGCAGGTTATAGTGTCGATATTTATACAAGAACAAAATCTAAGGCTCAACCTTTGATTGATAAAGGTGCTAATTGGTTCTCTGACCCTAAAGATGTTGCTTCAAAAGCTGACATTATCTTTTCAATGGTCGGATTTCCTCAAGATGTCGAAGATGTCTACTTCAAGGACAATGGTATCTTCGCCGGATTAACTAGCGGCAAAATCATTGTCGATATGACTACTAGTACGCCAACTTTAGCTAAAAAAATTGGTGAAAAAGCAAGCCAAATGAACGTCCAAGCTCTTGATGCACCAGTTTCTGGTGGCGATGTTGGGGCTAGAAATGGTCAACTAACAATTATGGTCGGCGGTTCTAAAGAAGCTTTTGAAACTATTCAACCAATTTTTAAGATAATTGGTAAAACTAATCACTACTTCGGAAGTTTTGGTGCCGGTCAACACGCTAAAATGGCTAACCAAATCATGATTGCCGGTACTATGACTGGCCTAACAGAAATGTTTGTCTATGCCAAAGCTGCCGGCTTAGATCTTCAAGCCGTTCTTGAAACCGTTGAAGGCGGTGGCGGAGATAATTGGAGCTTGGAAAATTATGGACCCCGGATTTTGAATAATGACTTTAAACCTGGATTCTATTCTAAACACTTCTTAAAAGATCTTCGCATCGCACTTGATGAAAGTGAAAAATTAAAGCTTGACCTACCAGCAACTAAACAAGCTAAAAAACTTTATGAAACTTTAGTCGACGACAAAAAGCTCGGTGATGATGGTACACAAGCCTTAATTAAGTTATGGTGGTAAGCAAAATAATACTTAGTAAATAATTTGAGATATAACTATTTTTCTAAATTGCAACATAAACGCAGAACATAACAAAGCTTTTTACGCTTAAAACAAATAGCTCTTGGTAATCAAAATACAATTACCAAGAGCTATTTGTTAATTCTCGAAAGCTGACCATGTTATGTTCTGCTTTCTTTTTTATTGTTTCAATTCTAATAATCGCCCCATCAATTGGAAATGGTGCATCAATGATAATTTCTTGATTATTCCTAAACCAGGGAATTTGTCTTGGCACCTATATTCTAACAAGGTTGTTAAAGCTGGGGTCAAATTAAGTCCATTAATATTTTTATCGCACCAAATAACCATTTTATTTAATGCTTCAAAAAACTTTTGCTTTTGACCGCTCATTTTTTCATTGCTGTCAGAAACAAAATGATGAATCCTTAACGTTCCATCTTCAGTCACATAAATCAGATGTAAAGAAATTGCTCGTGCCGGCATCCCTTTATCAAAATAAACATGGCCGACCATCGAATAGTCGCCAAATCCATGGTAATCATCAACTTGACGATACCAATCAGCAGGCTCAAAAAATTCATCATTCAATAATTGATAGTCTTCCACATGTCGAACAAAAGTTAGCGGGTCACTTAATTTGACGGCTTTTTTAGGTACTAATCTATGAATCCTAGCTACGTCGGGAATAAGAACTTTATCAACAGTGTGTAAAACTTTTGTTTTTTGATAGGCTAAAAGCATTTGATAATCTCTGACAATCAGTAACGATTCTTGGTTATCCACCGTTTTTAAAAAGTCACTGCTAAAATCGGCTGCCAAAATGGCACTGGGATGAAAAAAAGACAGCTTTCTCATATCAGGCAGTGGATAAAGTTTCGTATCGTTCAATCCATAAACACTGACTTGAGGATTAGCCACGATTCCAAATGGCTGTTGATACTTGATAAAAGTCTGTACCGTCTGCAACAGTTCTTTAGAATCACGTACTGGTTCGATAATGGGCACTATTTTAAAGCTCAATTGTCTGTTTTCACAGAGCTCTTTTAAAGCTAACAAATCGTACATTCGACCACGTAAATAAGGATAGTATGTCATAATTTATCCTCCAGATTGGGGTGATATTGTTGTTGCAACTTTAATTTCAACTCTTGATATTCAGCATTTCGGGCATCTAATTCATCTTGCAACGCTTGAATTGACTCATCCTTTAAATCGTTAACGAAGCGGTCATATAAATTGTTATCAGGACTATAAACATCATAGCCGCCCTTCATTCGCTTCTTTAATTCCTTGAACAATCGGTCATCAGAATACAGCTGCAACCCTTTTTCGACTTTTTTTGCTTTATCGACCTCTCGAAATAACGAAGCTATAAAGTGACTAGTCAACTTAGTTTCATCCACTTGTAATTCTTGAAATTGGGCTTTCTTAGCCACGGTTAAAAATCCGGGAGCGCGCAAAGTCTGCGGCGAATTCTCAATTGCCTTTTTGTCAAAAGCTCGATAGATTAAAACGCCAATATGGGTGGGAATCTCTTCTGAAACTTCTTGATACAGTTTTTGCGGTAACACGAAGTAGTTATAATTGCCGATAAAAGACAATTTAGCTTTTGAATGAAAGTCAGTTTTAGTGACCTTCAATTCATAACAACGCCAATCAATTTCGCCATTTGGCAATTGCTGATAGCTCAAAGTATCGACAATTCCTTTTTTATCAGGCATCGAAACTTCTTCAACAACATAAGACCCTTGTTCATAGCAATACTGATACAAAGTTGCTTCTAAATCTTTGGTCAACTTAGTCTTCATAATTTCTTCCTTTCCAAAAGTTATCCACCGTCTGTGTTAATTGGTTCAAAGAATTGATTCTTTGATAATTTCGCCAATGCGGTGGAAAAAGTTTCGTATAGCGAAAACTAGCAAATCTTTGATCCAATAATAAAATAATCCCTTGATCATGACTGCTCCGTATTAATCTGCCGGCAGCTTGTAAAACGTTGTTCATCCCGGGCATTTGGTAAGCATACTCAAAACCATGTCCATTTGCTTCATTATAATAATCGCGAATCAAATTATTTTCAGCACTTAATCCTGGTAAACCAACGCTAACTATGGCGACTCCAATCAATCTATTTCCTTCTAAATCAATGCCTTCAGAAAATATCCCTCCTAAAACGCAAAAAGCAACTAACGTTTCTTTCGGGTCTTTTTTAAATTGTGCTAAAAAGTCGCTTCGAGCATCATTGTCCATGGCATTAGTTTGAGCCATCGTTTTAACATCAGGATACTTATTTTGAAACGCCATTTTAATCTGTTCTAAATACCCATAAGATGGGAAAAAGAAAAGATAATTACCCGTTTTGCTGGAAATCAAAGCAAATAAACTTTCGACGATACTATCTTGACTGAATGGACGTTGTTTATAAGTCGTTTGGATGTATTGCGTTATCAAAATATTTTGGTTGTTGACTGGAAAGGGTGATGGCAATTGATATGCTAAGCTATTATCAATTCCTCCCAAAACACTTTGATAGTAGTCCATTGGTGACAAGGTGGCTGAAAACAAGACTGCTCCTAATCCAAGATTCAACGATTCGTCAATAAAGTGACTGGGATCTAAACATAGTTGTTTGACGATAATTTTTTTATCTTCTAGGACGACTCGAGTTTTATAGGTATCATCATATAACGCTCCTATTTTGACAAAGGTCAAGCAGGTGAAGAAGTAATCTTTAGCTGCATCCAAGAAATCAGAAGGCTTTTGTTCATTAGCCCACTCGCCAAAAAAGTCGTCGAACTTTCCCATTGCGTTGACCAATTTATCAGGTGGTTCACTAGATATTTGCTCAGTTAAATCAGTTTCTTTGAGGCTTTTCTTCATTTGATTGAAGATTTTGCGGACCTTTTTTAATTCCGTTTGAAAATCAGCACTGGCTTTAGTTTTGATTTTTCGCGCCATTTTTAGTAATCCTGCAATTTTTTCATCGGAAACTTCGGCAGAATACATATCACGCGAACGACTGACCAAATTGTGAACTTCATCGATCAAAAAGAAATTGTCGGTATCTTTTTCAATGAAGAATCGTTGTAAATAAACTAGTGGATCAAAGAGATAATTGTAATCGCAAATAATCACATCGCAAAAAAGCGAGGCATCCAGCGAAAATTCAAAAGGATCAACGGTATGCTTACGTGCATACTTTTCTATTACCTCACGCGTAATGGCGTCAACATTAGTTAACATATCTGCTAAAGCCGGTTTCAAGCGGTCATAATAACCAATCATATAAGGATTTTCTTCCGGTGGCACATCTTCTTCAGGAAAGCGAATCTTGTCTTTAGCTGTTAAAGTAATGCTCTTTAGTTTTAAACCTTTACTTGCCATCAACTTAATTGATTCTTCAGCAACTTGGCGCGTACTTTGTTTAGCTGTTAAATAAAATAATCGCTGAACGCGTTCTTCACCCATTGCCTTGATGGCTGGAAACAAAGTTGAAATCGTCTTTCCGGTTCCAGTCGGTGCTTCAACAAATAATCGCTTTTTTAAATAAATTGTCTTATAAACAGCTGCTGCTAGTTCATGTTGACCAGTTCTAAATTTTGGAAAAGGAAACTTTAATTCTTTGATAGAATCGTTTCTAGTTTTGCGTAATTTAGCTCGAAGAACTAACCAATATTCATATTCGTCAATCAAACTTTGGAAAAATTTTGTTAAATCTGTACGCTCAAAAATTTGATCCTGGCTAGTAATTTCTTGATTACGAACTTGAAAATAAGTTAATCGCAAAGTAACATGGTCAAATTCTGGATGTTCTTGTAAAAGGATGTATCCATAAACTTTGACCTGTCCCCAATAAAGTTCCAAGGTATTGTCGCTTAAATCATCAAACGCTTGGTCGGAGGTTTTAATTTCTTCAATCGTCAATTTATCTTTGGTTGCTTCTATTCCATCTGCTCGACCAGAAATTATGTAATCAGTATCGTTCATGGAAACGTCAGTTTTTAAGTAGACTTCACTTTCGTAATCGCTATTTTTAGAACGTGACTTCTGAAGCTTTCGATGAATCCGTGCTCCATTTAAAGCGGTATTTTGACTATTCTTAGTTTCGTTCAAATCGCCGCTGCGTAACACAAATTCAACTAACTGACGAATTCCAATTTTGGCCGACATGACTTACCTCCATAAATTACTAAGTAACATTGTAAAACATGTGTTCGAGTTTGTCTTTGAAAATTTTATCTGTGCTTTTACACAAAAAATTATATAATTATATTCACTTATGACATTTTGGGGGAAAATGACCGTATGCATAAAACTAAACAGGTACTTATTGATTCGTTAAACAAGGTTTTATTACAAAAGCAAATTGACAAAGTAACAGTAAAAGATATCGTTTCAGAATGCGATTTAACACGTCAGACTTTTTACAATTATTTTTCAGATATTTACGAACTTGTTGAATACAGTGCCTGTTCTAATGCAAAAAGAATTCTTCAACGTTCATCTGATTATGAACACTGGCAAGATGCTTTTTACGACATTATGATTAAATTAAGAGATAATCAAATTATTGTGGAAAATGTTTATAAATCTATTTATCGTGATTTAATGGGGAAATATATTTATAAAGTCATTTACAATCATATTATTCAAATTGTCGAAAATTTAGCAGAAAACTTAGTTGTTAAACAAAAATACAAAGATTTTATTGCTCATTTTTATACTCTATCCTTCATCGCTGTCATTTATGAATGGATAAGAAATGACATGAATGCCGATCCCAGAGAAATCGTTGATCAAATCGGTGTTTTAGTTCAAGGTGATTTTCAAAAAGCTTTACAAAGATATGCACAATAGTTCTTTTGATTCTAAATTATTATCGTTATTAAACTTTTTAGGCAAGAAAAGCTCTCTTAATTGGATTATTCCAACTAAGAGAGCTTTTCTTTTTTCATAACGCCGTTTTATTGGCGATTACGATAATCTTTCACATTTTCAAAACGATCTAAGGCTTCAAGTTTATTTTGCTTCTTTAATTCAGCTGCGTAAGATCGATCAAGTTTTGGATCAACCTCATTAGTCCCAGGAACAAAATGGATTTCCTCAGTACCAGCATCAACTGCCGTTTTGTAATACCATTCTTTGAACTTCAAATAACTCATCGTATCTTCCAAATCATTAATTTGACGTTGCAAATCAACTTCATGGTCTTTCAATAATTGATAGCGAGTCTCTAAAGTACTATCGCCTAATAACCGTAAATCAATAAACTTAGAAATATCTGCCACCGAAACGCCAGCATTTTTTAAACAAATAATTGTTCTCATCAAATGAATGTCATTATCAGTAAATTCACGCCGACCAATATCATTTCGTTTAACAAATGGCAGAATCCCAGATTTATCGTAATAACGAATCGTATCGATTGTAACGCCTAATTTTTTTGAAACTTGTCCAATACTATAACTCATTACTATCTCCTAAATGATTATTTATCATCAGTAGATAATGAAATATCCTTACGACTCTTCATCTCATCAATGATACCCGATAAATTGCTCAAGCCACCTTCATAGGCAAATTCACCTAATGGCAAGTGCTTAGGAACAACTTCATTTTGACTGACTTGGTCAAAGATAACTTTAGCAATCAACTTTGGATCTCCAGGTGCATCTGTAACTGAATCAGACACTGATGTAATTGAATCGCTGAATTGTTGATAATCCTTAATCTTAGTTGCAGTCTTTTCAGAAGATCTACCAGACCAATTAGTTCTGGCACCACTTGGTTCAACGTTCATGACTTGAATGCCTAAGTCTTTAACTTCTTGGCGCAAAGTATCAGCATAACCTTCAACGGCATACTTAGTAGCACTGTAAAAGCCAGTTGTTGGAATAGTCGTTAATGCAAGTGCTGATGATAAGTTAACGATCACACCTGATTTCTGAGCACGCATGATTGGCAAAACTGCTTTAGTCACGTTAGCTAACCCAAAGACATTGACATCGAACATGTATTTAACTTCATCCATATCGCTTTCTTCAATGGTTGAAAAGTAACCTAAACCAGCATTATTAACTAAAACATCGATTTGACCAAACTTATCTTTAATTTGGTCAACAGCCTTATTAATAGCTGTTTTATCTGTAACATCTAAAATAACTTTTAATATTTTGCTTTCATCATATTCATCTAAATAATCTAAATCTGGCATTTTTCTTGCACTAGCAACCAAATTAATATCATCCTGTTGTGCAACTATTTTAGCCAATTCTTTTCCAAAACCACTTGATGTTCCTGTTATAAACCATGTTTTACTCACTGATAATTACCTACTTTCTTGAAGCTTTCACTAAGCCATCTAACCAATTTTGATGACCATTCAACATTGGATTTGGACTTTGCTTTGCCAAATCTTTGGCTGGTTCACCAATTTGAGATTCTTGAGTCAAGAGTCTGATTCTTCCATCAGCCAACTTTTCAATCAAAAAAGCATGGTAGACGTCAAATTGAGTCTTAGCATCGCCATTTTGCCAACCATGCCATGACAATCGAGCTGTTTTGCCATCATCTGGGGCAACTAGTTCCATTACTTGGGCATCAATTGGGAAACCAAAGGTATCAAATCGAAAGTGCTCTCCAAAATGCAATTTTGAATCAGTTTGGTCATCTAATTTAATGTTAGTAGCATTATTATAATAAGTCTCCCATTTAGATGTATCAAACAAATTGTTCCAAACATCGTTTATTTCAATCTTGTCAGCAATAACTTCGTTAGAAACAAAGTTATCAGTTTTGCCTGGTAAAAATCTTGTCGACCAGTTAATTGATTTCATATCATTATCTCCATTCGTTAAAGAATAATCATATGGTATATCCTGGAGTCGGCTCTAGGACAAGCATTTTTTGAAATTATTTTTGACCCACTAAAATTGTAGAGCCAACAGTGATTTTGTCCACAGATTCCCAATCAATTAGTCTGTTATCCACATTAAATAATAATGGCGTCATTTTGATAAACGCATTTTTTTCTTCATTATTAACCGGATAAGTTTTTGTCGCATCGATTTTATCAACTAATTGATAATGTTCTTCAAAATAATTCAAAACTTTTTCATTGGAATAGTTGGCTTGTTGCAATTGGTCTTTAGCTTGTTCTCGCAATTCTTGGACGTGATATTCATTAGGAATGACTTTTAAGACATAGCCGTCTTTTTGTAAAATTCGATTGAATTCCCCATAGTTAGCTGGTGAAAATATATCGATAATGCCAGCGATCGATTGATTTTGAATTGGCAAATGAGCTAAATCGCCCACGAACCATTTAACAAAACTATCGGGTCCTTTTGCGGCCAATTGAATTGAGTCTTTAGAAATATCAAAGGCTAGCACATCTTTATCAGGTAATTGAGCAATTTTTTTCGAATAATAACCTTCGCCACAGCCGACATCCAAAATTGTACGTAATTTTAAATTGTCGATCAAAGTCACTAACTTATCGGCAATATGGTCGTACATCCCGTGTTCCAGAATTAAATGGCGATTTTCAAAGGATGCCAAATCATAATTTTTTGATTGATGATTATTCAATACAAAATCGACGAAACCTTTTTTAGAGATATCAAAACAATGATTGTTCTCACAATAGAGGCTATTATTTTTCAATTCTAACTTTTTTCCACATACTGGACATTGAAAAAATTTATCGCTGTTGCTAAATTTTTGAATCTTACTATTCATATTAGAGCACCTATTTTTCTTCTTGCGAGATTAATTTTGGCATGGTCTGATCCATAAAGCTGTTAGCAAATTTATCATCATAAATCCATGCATTAATTTGATTTTTAGCTAATATCAAAGGCATACGGTCGTGAATTTGAATCATCGACTCATTAGGCTCAGTGGTAAATAAAACGCTTTGTGGAACATCATCAAAATAATTATAGCAGCCACCAATAAAGAGGGTTTGGGGGTCATTACTAAAATTAAATTTATACTTTTGTTTCTGTTTATTCCATTCAAAAAAACCTGTCGTTGGATAAACGCAGCGCCTTTTTTGAAAAGAATCGGCAAACATTTGTTTTTGTGAAGCTGTTTCAAATCGAGCATTGATAATCGATTGACCTGGTTTGAACCCCGGAAAGCCCCATTTCATCGTAACGACTTGAACCTGCCTTTTTCCTGCAACAATCAAAGCCGTCTGGTCAGTGGGAAAAATTTCACCTGTTTTGGGTTGAAAGCCATTATCAACTGCCAATTGATAGATTCGTTTAATTTCAGGATTCTTATCTGGTTGAAATAAATAACGACCGCACATGATTTTTCCTCCATGAAAATAATTAATAATAAAATCCCAACCGATCACTACGAATCAGTCAGGATTTAATTTTAATCTATATTTGCTTAGGCCAACTATTGCCTAAGTCACGTTGTGGCAAACAAAGTAAAACGATAATTGCAATTTCTCCAACAATTGGAACAACTCCTAAAAGAATCCACCAACCATGGAGTTTTCGATCATGCAATCTTCTTAACATAGCTGTAAATACCGATATCCAGTAATATGCCAAAACCATTGCTAGAGCCACTCCTAAAAGAGTACTCCAGTAATAATCGTCGATTGGCATTTTGGTAATGCCAAAGGCTAATAATGCCACTAAAACATAAGCAAAGATTGTCATTCCTAACAATCCCCACCAAAAATCTTTACGACTCATTCTTTTTGCACCAACAAATAAATCTTTGAAGTAAAGCTTTGTTGATGAAAAGATTCCGGGATGAAAACTCTCATTCCAAATTCGTTCTTTCATTTGCATATCAAATTTCTCCTAAATGTGAATACCGACTACAAATCCTAAGATACCAAAGATATAAGTCAAAATAAAATATAAAAAGCATCGACCTAATCGATGTTGAAACCATAATTGACTTAGTTCCATATTAAAAGTTCCGTAAGTAGTAAAACCACCACAAAAACCAGTACCTAGTAGTAATAATATCGCACCATTATGGATTTGTGCAGTCAAGATTCCTAAAAAGATGGCTCCAAAGATATTGATCAATAACGTTACGATTGGAAAATCTAGTTTGATTCTCGACTGCTGCAATGTTAATTCATTGCGCAAAAAGGCCCCTACGGTAGCCCCAAAGCCAACTAACAAAAAATTAGTCATCTGTGTCTACCTCGTTTCCTTTTAGCATAATCATAAAAAGCTTGGGTGGCTGCCCAATAATTTCCTAAAAGAGCCAACAAAAAGCCCCCAACAATCGTAATGGTCAAATAAATTATTAAAAGCCACCACTGACCAGCGTTATACAAGCGATATGTATCCGCAGTAAAAGTTGAAAATGTTGTATAAGAACCCAAAACTCCAGTACTGAGAGTCAAAATAACTCTGGTCGATAAATTATATCTATCCTGCAAATAATGGATCAAAAATGGCAAAATAAGAGCCCCACTCAAATTAGCAACTAGAGTCCCCAAAGGAAAACCATTGCTTGTTTTAAAAATAAGACTCTCAAGGTAGCGCAAGTCGCTTCCAATAAATGCACCAATGAATAGAAGTAGGAATACTTCTCCTCGTTTTCTCATCCTTCATTGATTCCTTTCTGGATAAAAAAAACTTGTCATAGACAAGTTTTCATCATTTATTTTTTGCTTTCAACGTCGTGGCCACCAAATTCATTTCGTAAAGCTGCAACAACTTTACCTGTGAATGTATCATCTTCAAGAGATCGATAACGCATCATCAATGATGCTGCAATAACTGGTGTAGGAACTTGTAATTTGAGAGCTTCTTCTAAAGTCCATTTGCCCTCGCCTGAAGAGTGCATCACACCCTTAATTTCGTCCAACTTAGGATCTTTTGAAAATGCTGATTGAGTTAACTCCATTAACCAGCCCCGGATAACTGATCCATGTTCCCAAACTTTTGCAACAGCTTCATTGTCATAATCAAATTGACTATGCTCTAAAACATCGAAACCTTCAGCAATAGCTTGCATCATTCCATATTCGATACCATTATGGACCATCTTGAGATAGTGGCCGCTACCAGCTCTTCCAGTATACAAGTATCCATCAGTTTGAGCAATTCCTTTGAAAATAGGTTCGATATATTCAAAAGTTTTTTCATCGTCGCCACCAATCATGAAATTGCCATCACGATTAGCTCCACTCATTCCTCCAGAAGTTCCTACATCAAAGAACTTGATTTTTTGAGCTTTGAGAATTTCATTGTGTCGCAATGAATCTTGATAATATGAATTCCCACCGTCAATGACGATATCATCTGGATCAAGCATCTCGCTTAATGTGTCAATTGTTGAATTAGTAGCTTCTCCAGCGGGTAGCATTACCCAAACGATTCGTGGAGCATCTAAAGTCTTAATTGCATCTGACAAATTGTCTTTAACGCTTGCCCCCAAAGTTGAAGCATCATTTCTAGCTCCATCGCTTAAATCAAATGCTACGACCTTATTACCATTACGAATCAAATTCTCGGTCAAGTTGATTCCCATCTTGCCGAGTCCAATCATTGCTAATTTCAAAATTAATCCTCCTAAGTTGTTATCACCAAGGATTAATTATACATAAAAAAGCCGCCCCAAAATGAACATTTTGGTACGACCCGATTGCTTGAAAGGTTGATATCATAAGGTTAATTGGCTGACTAGCCCATAAATCTATTCCACCAGTGACCCTTTTTATCATCACTGACTTTTTCATTGATACGTTCTTTGATAGTTTCATTTTTAGAAGAATCAGTATTTTCAACTTTTTCTTTAGCTTGTTGCTTTAGGGTATCTAATTCAACTTGCAATTGTTCTTTTGACTTTTGAGCATCAGTTAATTCTTGTTGGAGCTCCTTAATTGTCAATTCACGCTTCTTATTTTCTGATTCTAATTTGGCGACCGCTGTTTGCAATTCTTCAAGTTTTTTTTCGTCAGAATTTGTTTCAGTAGGTTTCTTTACATCCGCAACTGGATAAATCTGGGCGGCAGATGTTTCCAAAGTCATTTTAGGTCCATGACTTAATTTGACCATTTCTTTGAAGTCTTCAATGTTTTTTTGAGTATATAGGCGATTATTTTGACTGTTGCGTTCGAAATATTTGCTATTCTCAGTAGTTCTTTCGACTATCAAAGAGTACTTGCGTAACGTGGCTACACTGATTCCTAAATCTTTAGCAGCTTGTGCAGGAGTTAATAAATTGTTCGTTTTTACTTTACTCAAAAGGATTCCCCCATGGTTGTTTCATTCTCTTCATTATAAAAATAATAATTGTGAAGTTCAACTACAAAATCGTAGCGCCCCAAATTAAAACTGTCCTAGCTATATTTTAACCGTTAAGTTAGATATACTAAAGGTGTAAAAATAAATTATTTACTTTTTCATAATACAGCTGTTTTTCCATTGGTGTATAATTCGTCTTACAAGAAAAAAAGGGGAAATAATATATTGTCAAGTTCTTCAATCACAACAAACTTTATTATCATACTGATAACCTTTATCTTTGCTTTCTTCTTTGTTGCAGCCGAATTTGCCTTGGTGCAAACAAGACCCAGTCAACTCGAAGATGCAATTCAAAAGGGAACCGGTAATACAAAAAAACTAAAACGTGCTCTAATGATGGTCAATAACCTTAACGAGTACTTATCGACAACACAAGTTGGTACTAGTATCGCTGGTATCATTTTAGGTTGGATCGGTGAAAGTACAATTGAATATCTACTAGTTGAAGTTATGGGATTTGCTCATATTGCAGCTAATAGCGGTGGCCTGCATGCCATCAGTTCAATCGTTGGTGTTTTGTTACTAACATATTTAGAAGTTGTTTTGACAGAAATCGTTCCAAAGAACATTTCTATCGATATGCCGATGAAGATGCTTATGCTAGTTGTTTCGCCACTACGATTCTTCCACGTGGCCGTTTATCCATTCGTTTGGTTACTAAATGTTTCTGCTTCTGGAATTGTGAGATTGCTGGGAATGAAACCAGCTGATTCAGAAAATGAGGTTTTCTCACAATCAGAAATCCTTCGACTTTCTAAATCATCTATCAAGGGTGGCGATATGGAGCCTGATGATGTTATCTTCATGCAACGAGCCTTTGAATTAAATGATAAAACTGCTAAAGACATCATGGTTGATCGAACAAGTCTTTACGTCGTCGACATCACTGACAAAGTCAAAGATGTTATCAAAGATTACTTGCAACAAGGATTTTCAAGATTCCCTGTCGTAGCTGAAAATGATAAAGATAAAATTCTCGGCTATGTTTACGCTTATGATATTGTTCGTCAAAACCAAGTTGATGGAGACATTGGCATCAGCCGCGTTCTAAGATCTGTCAACACTGTTCCTGAGACAATGCCTATTCAAGACATCCTTTCAAAAATGATTAAGAAGCAAACGCCAATCGTCGTAGTTGTCGATGAATATGGTGGTACTAGTGGTATCGTCACTGATAAAGATATCTATGAAGAATTGTTCGGAACAGTTAAAGATGAAATCGATGATGTTTCTGATGAATATATCGTTAAAAACGATGACGGCTCATACAACGTCTCTGGTAAAACTACCTTATATGATTTCGAACGTTACTTCAAAATCGACATCACCGAGTTTCAAAAGTCCGATATTATTACTGTCGGTGGCTATCTAATCGAGAAATACCCTAACCTACAAAAGGGATCAAAATTCGATATGAACAACTTCCACTTTGAAGTTGCCGAATTCGACCACGGTTTCGTTAACTGGTTCAAAGTTACAGTTGATAAAGTTTCAATTACTAAACAAGATAATCTCGCATCACTAACTGATGTAGATGATTTAAAAGACTAACTCAATTACAAAAGGCGAATCAAGACACATAAATTGTGTTTTGATTCGCCTTTTTTGATTTACTTACTTTTCTTTAATCCTTCGATTTTACTGAAGTCGACAAGATTTAATTTCTTGATAAAGAGCGTAGCTGCAATTATTAGCAAAGCTAAGAATGAAATTCTGCGACTAATCCGTTGCGTGACAGTTTCAAAGTAGTCAACTACCACTTTACCTTTTCCATTGACTGTCACTTGGGCCAAATTATTATTCTTATTATCCATCTTTAAGTCCGACACGTTTCCCTTGGACTGGGTAGATTGGAATCCATAATAGCCGATGATTGGCAAATCGACTTTGGCATTTTTAGCGTTCTTGAAGTCGAAGCTCAAGCGTGTGCCATATTGTTTAAAGTTAGTAATTTTAACTTTTCCAGACTGACTTTGTGGTTTATGAGCCGTCTTTTCGAGTTCACTGACGTTAGTTCCAGTTGGTAAGTATTCTCCTCTTTCCAGCACCAATGCTAAAAGGCTCCATTTGGTTGTATTTTGCCTGTGAGACTAATTGTGTCGAATTACCATTGACCAAATTATACCCAGAGGCAACTGTAATCATAAATACCGCACAAACTAGGATTCCTTTAGCAAATTTGCCTTTAAAAATCCCTAAAGGATCAGCAGCAATAAAGATTGCCAAAAGAATTGAAATAAGCATATCTAAACGCCAAGGATATTGAATCACTTTTAAAGGCGTGTAATTAACGATAATCCAAGGAAAGATCTTGGTACTGCATAAAAACATGACAGCACCGATAATTGAAAAATGCTTAACTGCCTTATTTTTGATTTTGGTTGTCGAAACTAAAACTACCAAAGCGGCCAACAATAAGACGATACCAATATTTGGTTGCCCAATGTCGCCATTCAGACTCCAAGTAATTGCATTTGACATTGATAGAGCTCCCGCTGGCAAAGCAACCTTTGACTGCGTCAACATGAAATGCGTATGAAGCAATTGTTCAATCATCGGCAAAAAATATGAAGCACTTAAAAGCATTGAGCATAACGTTGCCCATAAGAGCGACAACAAGCGTCTAGGATGAACTTTTAATTCTGGAATCTGACAACAAGCAACTATCACAATTAAGATAGCAACTAAAATTGGCGAAATAGCGTGAGAATAAATAATTGTCGTCATCCCTGCCGTCAAATAGAGCCATTTTTTATTATCCCCATAAAAAATTTCATAAATACCTAACACAGCGATTGGCAAGAAGACGAAAGCTCCCAATTCACCTATATCGTGCCGAAATGCTAAATCATGCAAACGATAAGCAGACAAAGTGTAAACGAAACTAAAAACTAAACTGTTCCAATATTTCTTTTGAATCTTGTAAAAACAAAGAAACGATACACCAAATGTCAAAAAATTCAATAAAACATAATAAACCATCAAAGTTTGGGCACTAGTTAATCCCAACAAGCGTAAAAATGCCGCTGGATAGAGCAGAAAATCAGAATAAAAGACATTGACGATATAACCAAAGCCTTTCATAAACGTCATATTAACGATAGGAAAAAACTGATGACGTTGAATGGAATGATACAATCCTTCGATTCGCATCATGTGGAAACGATCATCACTAGTTCCAAGGTAAGCCCAAATTTTACCATCATAAAATTGTGTCTGATAGATTGCTAAGAAGCTGACCACCAAAAAAAGCACGATAGTGAAAATTATTATCGCAAGTTTTTTACTTTTTCTATTTTTAAAAATACTTAATTCCATAATATAACCTTTCCATGAAATGTTTGTAACAGCACATGCTGCACCGCCTATTCACAGAAACAGAATACTCTATAAATTTAACTTTTTTAAGAAGATTGCACTGATTTCAATAATTAATATCATATAAATATATACTCTAGAATAATCAATGATAAATCGAGAAAAATTTCCTTAATCAAAAAAAGATGCCCCTTAACCATCAATTTATTGACGATTAAGAGACATCTTATTTATTACAATTTTTTTACTAATTAAGCTTTCACTTGGTCATAGTCGATGATGTTAACGCTCTTGTCGATTAATTCCTTAGCATTAGAAAAGACCAACAATTGTGTTTTAGGATCAACTTTTAGAGTTAAGCCATCATCAAGAAAATCTTTGGCACTATCTTTGAAATAGATTTTGCCCAAGCTGCTATCCAATTGAACTGAATAGTCAGAAAGATCTTCATTACTGTCAACAGCAATAACACGGAACTTTGTTATCAAGGCACAGTCACCCTCATTGGAAAAACGACCGAACCCATCATCAAGGTCCAAAAGAAGTTTCTTTCCTGCATCAACATACTTTTGTAACTTGTCCTTTGCTTGTTCACTCACTTTTATTTCCATAGATATGCACCTCAATATTTATATTTCATGGTACTTCCCCAATCCAAAATACTTACGATAAAGACCATAAATATAATGGAAACATAACTGAGGAAAATTCCATTAAGGACATTGTATAATACATCCCTAGCATTGTAATCTATATTGCTCACAATTAAATCTTGCAATGGATAATACGTGCAGCCAAGCAACAAAAATAACAGAATTGACGTGCAAATGCCGACAGTTCCAATATGATGCATAAATAACATATTCGATCTAACTTTGACTCGTAAACGAATCGCCAAGAGAACAAAGATTGCTCCAGCGACGATGATGCCCATTTTTATCAAACGTTTGATTGTCTGAATCTTAACAATTACCTGTTCAATCGGTCCTAAATCATTATCGACGATTTGGTTCATAATGCTTTCGTTGCTATTAATAACTGTGTCAATTTCACTATCGATATCCAGTCCGTAACGACTAGCCTCGTTTTTCATTTTGCTGCTGATAGTAGCCAAAATAGTACTGCCAATCGTTAATTTGGGATCATCATTGTAAACTTCATTCACAGAAGTATTGATAATCTTTTTTACATCTTGATTCGTCAAATCGACTGAAGAAAGGTTACTCGAAATTGAATAACTGTTTACCAATCTGCCCAATCGTTGATTTGTATAATTTTTGATTAAAGTAACATTTGTTTCACTGCTAACGACTTTTTTTACATAATTGCTATTCAAAACTGTCGAAAGCGTAATGCCCAAAAACACGATTACCATTAAACATATCGACAACAAAATCAAGGTAAAACCGTGTCTGTTATACGACAATGACTTACTCATAATTATTACTTCTCCATAGCTAGTTTAGCAATTTCTTGTGGTTTATTAACGATCCATTCTGATTTTGCCGACTTTAATTCCGCAAAATCTCCAAAGCCATAAGTTACGCCAATGGCTTTCAAATTATTCTTATGTGCCCCCACAATATCACTGCTACGATCCCCAACCATAACAAGATTATTAGTGTTCAACTCAACTGAAGTTTTATCGATTCCGTAAGAAATTACGTCTTCTTTTAAAGAACGGACTGATTCATCTTCAGCAGCGCCAAACACATGTCTAACATATTTTTTCATATCTAATTGATCAATGATTTTCTTTGCAAAAATCTCTGGTTTAGAAGTCGCAATAAAGATTTCTTTATCAGCTGCCTTTAAGGACTCCATCATATCAAAAACGCTGTACTCTTCCCAGCCTTCTTCTTGATAATATTCTCTAAAAGCATTTATACTTTGTGTAATAAAAGGATCATCTGCCGCCACATGGTCGTACTTTTGGAGAGATGCACCAATCGTTGGTCCAATATAAGAGTGCAATGTGGCATCATCGTGTGGAACGTATCCCAAAGTATGCTTGTACATATACTTTAAACTCTTCATGATACCAATTTCGGAGTTAATGATAGTTCCATCTAAATCAAAAAATAAATTGTTCAAATTAAATTCATCCTTTTATGTTAAATTTAAGTTATGTAAAGAGTATATAGCATTCAATAGAAAATAACTAACAGTCGCAGGTAGAGTATGGTAAAAATCAAACGACCTGAAAAATATACTGATCTCGATTCAGGATTGACTCAAAAGCAAGTTAATTCTCAGGTACAAAAGGGCCTTATAAACGTTCAAGTTAAAAAGTTATCCCGGCCAATACCAAGAATTTTGGCTGATAATTTATTCACACTATTCAATCTTTTAAACTTAGTAATTGCAATCCTCATCTTTTGGACAGGCTCATATCGTAACCTGTTCTTCTTAGGACCAGTGATTGCCAATATTATTATCGGAAGTTATCAAGAAATTCGTGCCAAAATCACCGTTGATAAAATTAGTCTGGTTTCTTCGGCAAATTTTGATGTCACGCGAGATAGCCAAGTGAAAAATGTTGATATCTCTGACTTAGTAGAAGACGACATCGTTTTGATAAAACGTGGCGATACTATTCCCGCTGATGGAATAGTACGTTATTCAAATGGTCTCCAAACTAATGAATCAAGCATCACTGGTGAAGCTGACACTATTAGTAAAACTAAAGATGACGAAGTATTCTCAGGTAGTTTTGCCATTGCTGGACAAGCTAAAATTCAACTAACTCAAGTAGGCCATGAAAGTTTTGTTTCTAAACTATCATCGGCCGTTGGTAAAGAAAAGCGTTCTGTCAGTGTCTTGATGAAAATCATCAATAATATTATTAAGATTTTAACATACACTATCATCCCTATCGGACTAATGTTGTTTTTCCGTTCCTATCTAAAAAACGGCAATATCGCAAAATCAATTCTAGGAACTTCCGCTTCAGTTATTGGGATGATTCCCGAAGGGTTGGTCTTATTGACCGCCGTGGCTTTAGCAACTGGTGCTTACAATTTATCAAAGCGTCAAATCCTCGTTCGTTCTTTGAATGCCATTGAAACCTTAGCTCGAGTCGATACGCTTTGCTTAGATAAGACCGGAACCATTACCACCGGCAAGTTGACTGTTAAAAAAATTCTGACTTACCAAACATCCAAAGAAAAAGTTTTAGCCATCGCCCAAAAAATCGTTGATGTAACAAAAGAAACTAATGCCACTGCTCAAGCAGTCTTGGCCTTAAAATCAAAACCACTTGAAAAAGAAATCAAGGAAGTCATTCCTTTTTCTTCAGAAACAAAGTATTCAGGATTCGTTGATACAAATGGTGTCCGTTATTTAATGGGTGCTCCCGAATTCATTATTAAAGAACCAACAAACGAAACTAAAGAAACATTAGAAAAAGCTGCCCAAAAGGGGTTTAGAATTATCGCCATCTTAAAAGAAAAACCTCAACAAGAGATTTTAGGGATGTTGCTGATTTCCGATGAAGTCAGAGAAAATGCTCCCTCGACTTTTGAGTACCTCAAGAACCAAGGAATCGATTTAAAAATCATCTCGGGTGATAATCCAGTAACAGTCGCAAACGTCGCCAAACAGGCTGGTATCGCCTCAGGACATGACTATATCGACATGAACCAGCTTGGCGATGAAGTCGACTATCGTGATTTAGTTAAAAAATATAAAATTTTTGGTCGAGTTCGTCCCAGCCAAAAAGCTACTTTGATTCAAGCCATGCAAGATAATGGTCTGACTGTGGGTATGACTGGCGATGGAGTCAACGATGTCTTAGCAATGCGTCAATCTGATTGTAGCGTGGCAATTGCTGGTGAAAGTGATGCTGCAGAGGCTTCAGCTGATTTCGTCTTATTGAATCGCAATTTTGATTCAATGATCTTCATGCTCAATGAAGGACGTCGAGTTATCAATAATGTTGAAAGAGTTGCTTCTTTGTTCTTAATTAAAACGATTTATTCAGTTGTTCTTTCAATTCTCTTCATAATATTAGGAACCGGCTATCCTTTCCAGCCTTCTCAATTAACGCCTATCAACGCTTTGACAGTTGGAATTCCAACCTTCTTACTAGCTTTAGAGCCAAACTATACGCCACCAGCTGGTCGTTTTATGAGAAATGTCATGGAAATTGCTCTACCAGCAGCAATCTGCAATATTTTATTTATCGTAGCTATTTCAATTCTAGGCAATCACTTTAACTTTTCTTATGAGACAACTTCGACGCTTTCGGTCTTCACGATTGGGATCATCGGTTATTATGCTTTAATTTCCATCAGCAATCCGCTCTACAATCGCAAGAAGATTATGATTGGAATTTCCTTTACTTTGTTTATCGTCACTTTCATTTTTAGTGAAAAAGCCTTTGGTTTACAGAGCATTCTCAATTTAAACTACACTTATCTATACATTGCCATCTTCTTAATTGCTTGGCCGCTCTTCATGTTCATGCGTGAGGTTCTAGGTCGGCGGGTCTTTTCAAAAATCAATTGGAAGTAAGACAAAAGCCATTTTCCACAAATTACGTGGGGAACGGCTTTTTTTAACGACTAACTTTCATAATTAATGAAATAACATAAATAAAAATAATTAGGACAATCGCATAAATAATACTTTTCAAAACCGCCCCAATTGGAAAAGCCGCAACGACGGCGACAATTCCAGCAGCAACAACTGCAGCAAGAATCAATTTAATCAGCTGTTTCATCCAAATACCTCCAACTACTTCAATCCATCTAATCAAACAAATACTAACATCTAAAATGTGTAGAAAAAAGAGTGATATCAATTAAATTCCCAAATGATATCACTCTTTGCATATATATGATTACTTTTTTAACGTTTACGATGTCTCATAAATGTATTGTGATTTTTTTCCATACCACATAAGTAGACAACTGAGAGAATAACGACCGCAAACAGCGTCAAAATGGCATTAGGTTGATTTAAGAAAAGCAAGATAATTGCTATTACAACTAAGCTACAAATAGATATTCCCAAAGTTAGCCACGGTACTTTATCTTTCATAATTATTACCTCTTCGCCATGAGATTTTACTACATTATGAAAGATTTTGTTAAATCACGCAATCAAGACATCCTAAAATTTTACAATTCGTCTCCATTTGATTCGATGACTTTCTTATACCAGTAATAACTCTTCTTAGGTGTCCGACTGAAGTCGCCCTTTTGGTCATCGTCACGATTTACATAAACGAAGCCGTAACGTTTAGCCATTTGACCAGTACCAGCAGAAACTAAGTCGATACAACCCCAAGGAGTATAACCGATCAAATCAACGCCATCTTTGATGGCTTCTTTCATTTGTTCGATATGACCTTTGAGATAGTCGATACGATAATCATCATTGATCGAACCATCGGCTTCGACTTTATCACGAGCACCAAGTCCATTTTCAACGACCATGATAGGAATTCCATAACGACCATAAACATCATTTAGATACCAACGAAGTCCCTTAGGATCCATGCTCCAGCCCCATTCGCTGTACTTGAGGTAAGGATTCTTAACACCAGTTGAGAAGTTACCAGCAGATTCGCCTTTACTCTTATCAGTTGTTAAAGTATTTGATGAATAGTAACTGAAGGTATAGTAATCAACAGTTCCTTCCTTTAATACTTCAGCATCTTCGGCCGTGATATTCAATTTAACATTGTGTTCATCCCAGAAACGTTGAGCAAAATGTGGGTAAGCTCCACGAACTTGAACGTCTCCACAATAGTAATTATTGATTTCATTAGCTAATTGAGCTTTCAAGACATCATCTGGATTAGATGTTAATGGATAGTTGACGTTACCAGCAATCATGCAACCAATCATATTGTCAGAACTAATCTTATGACCAATTTTAACTGCTAAAGCACTAGCAACGAATTGGTGGTGAAGTCCTTGAAGATTATTTTGAATATCTTCATCAGTCATTTCACCGTTGAATGGGGCGCCACCGTCTTTAATAGGAAGTCCAAGTGACATATAGCCGCCAAACAACATTCCGATATTGATTTCATTAAATGTTAACCAGTACTTTACTAATCCTTTATATTCTGTAAATAAAGTCTTTGCGTATTTTACATAGAAGTCGATAACTTTACGACTGTCCCAGCCACCATAAGCTTCAGTCAAGTGGTAAGGCATTTCGTAGTGAGAAATTGTAACTAGAGGTTCAATGCCATACTTGTGGCATTCCTCAAAAACATTGCGATAAAAATCCAAACCTTTTTGATTAGGTTGTTCATCATCGCCATTAGGGAAAATTCTCGTCCAAGCAACTGACATCCGATATGTCTTATATCCCATGCCAGCAAGCAACTTGATATCTTCCTTATAGTGGTGGTAAAAATCACTACCTTCGTGAGATGGATAATAAGCATTGGGCTTAATGTCTTTTGTGAAGACACGTGCTTTATCATAAGTACCACCTAACAAAAGGTCGGCCGTGCTGACACCCTTGCCATCAACATTCCAGGCACCTTCGTATTGATTGGCGGCAGTAGCTCCACCCCATAAAAAGTTCTTTGGAAATTCTGTCATTTTCATTACTCCTTCTTTTTTGACTATATTTACATGGTAACGCTTTCTGATAAATCGGACCATCAATCATTGCAAATCAATAATTTTATCTCCATGATCGACTCGACCATCAGTTAAGACTTTAACATCGTTATAATTCTTACTATTTGTAACAATTATTGGCGTCGTTACGTCATAACCTTTATTAGTAATTTCATCAACATCGAATTCCATCAAAAGCTGACCTTTTTTAACTTCTTGATCTTGTTCAACATGACTAGTAAAGCCTTTACCTTCAAGTTGAACCGTATCCATTCCAATGTGAATCAATAGTTCAGCGCCATCTTTAGAGTTGAGTCCAATGGCATGTTTCGTTGGAAATACAACGCTGACTTTACCATCAACTGGTGAATAAACTTTCCCTTCATCAGGCAAGATAGCAATACCTTTACCCAATGCTTTGGAAGCAAACACTTCATCCTTAACTTCACTTAATGGTTCAAGCGAACCTTTGATTGGACTGACGATTGTTTCTGGTGTAACTGCTTCTTTTTCAACTGTTTCTGGAGCAGCTGTTGTTGTGGCTACATTTGAATCAGCCATAGCTGTTGCTAATTGTGGTTCTGAATTAGTATTTGTTTTATTAACTGTTTTTACTTTAGAATTTTCATTCTTTAAATCTTCTTTACTGAAACCAAATAGCATTGAAAGTCCCCAACCGGAAACAAATGAGATAAGCATAGAAATCAAAGCTCCATAAAATCCCATATCGATACCTTTAGGACTAATCAAACTAGGCAAAACGAAGACTCCTAGACCACCAGTCATATAATATTTAGTAGCAAATAATCCGAGGAAGGCACCACCAATTGCGGCACCAATACAACTCATTGCAAAGACTTTTTTACGTGGCAAAGTAATACCATAAATAGCTGGTTCTGTGATTCCAAAAATACCTGACAAGAAAGCGGACCAACCAAGACCCTTAACTTTCTTACTCTTAACTTTCATAATAACAGCCAAAACAGCACCGATTTGTGCAAATGAAGCACCAATAATCATGGCTAGAATTGGATCATAATGAATAGATTGTAAATTCAACATTTGTAGTGGAACAATTCCCCAGTGCAAACCAAAGATAACAAGAACTTGCCATAAACCACCAAGTACAATTCCTGTTACAACTGGTGTTAAATTGTAAAGTCCTGTAGCACCAGCAGCTAAGGCATCACTGATCCAGGAAGCAATAGGACCAATAATCAATAGTGTCAATGGAACAACAATCAGCAAAGTAAAGAATGGTACCAAGAAAGTTTTAACAACTGTTGGAATAATCTTCTTCAAGTACTTTTCGACTTTAGAAGCTACCCAAACAGCTACGATAATAGGAATAACTGATGAAGTGTAATTCATCATAATTACCGGAATCTTCAAGAATGTTAGGTGAATTGGTGAAGATAACATGGTACCTGAAAACAACGTATACAATGGTTTCCCAGTAACTGCTGTTGGATTTAAAGCGACAATTGTTGGATAAACCAAAGAAGCACCAATTGTCATTCCGATAAATCCATCCAAGTGGAACTTCTTTGCGGCTGAAGAACCTAAAACAACCGGCAAGAAGTAGAAGAATGAATCACCAATAGCATATAGAACTACATATGTACCTGACTTCTCTGTAACTAGTCCAGCTGACAAAAGAATCGTAGCTAGTCCTTTAATCATACCGGTAGCAGCTAAGATACCTAAAGTTGGAGCGAAGATACTAGAAATCAAATCAATAAGTTTATCTAATAAACTCATATGCTTTTCATCTTCGCCGTCATCATCGGGAACGGTTCCACCCCCAGCTAAATTACCAACTTTTAAAACATGGTCGTAAACATCGGCGACTTCATTACCAATAACAACTTGATATTGACCAGCACTTTGAACAACTGTGACGACGCCGTCAGTATCTTTTAGTTCTTCTGTATTAGCTTTTTTATCATCTTTTAATCTAAAACGTAATCTTGTAGCACAGTGGACGACACTGTTAACATTGCCACTGCCACCAACGAGTTTAACAATTTTCTTTGCTAAACCATCGTAGTCCTTAATCATAATTTCCCTCCTTTTGGCAAACAAAAAAGCCCAAGACAACACACCATTAGTTGAATAGTTAAACTAACAATGTGATTTCTTGAGCTGATGCCTGCCTAACAGTAACACGCTTTTATAAAAATCAATTGCTGCGATGGGTCACACGCCAAACGTGCAAGATTAGATAAACTCGATCATTTTGCGTTAGTGCCCAACCTTTAGTATTTCTTAAAAATGTACAAATCTTTTGAACGGTCAAATTTTCTTGAGGGTATTTGGAAATTATCAATTTCAACAAACTTGGATCCAATTGTTCGTCCGTTGATTTTTTTGATTTTATTTTCCGAATCAAGAAATTCCTCAAATGTGAAACCAAGCGACTATAACTGAATGACTCATCATCCAAAGTACAATGATAACTTAATTGAATAATATTAATTATATCTGACATCATTTTAGAAATTTGAATTGTGTCTTGAAGACTTTCCTTCTCATTTTCCAAATTTACAAAGTGGTATGTTAAAAATGTCAGCTCATCCTTAGGAATATTCAATTCTAAATCCTTATTAATGATTTTTAAAGCTCTCACTGAAGCCTGGTATTCTTTGGGATATAATTTCTTTACTTCCCAATTGACTGCCCGATCCGTAAACTCAATGTGTTCCTTAGCTCGTGTCCGAGCAAAATTAAGATGGTCAGCTAAAATAAGAAATTGATAATCATTGAATTTTAACTTGAGAAATAATTCAACATCTTTAACGACATCTGCTGTCACGTTGATTATCTCCTCATCATAATCTTCTAATGTATCAATATCATGAGTATCTTCTGATTTGAATCGTTGGGTTATCTTTGATGCGTCCACCAAATCGCCTGTTTTTTTTCCAAATCCAATGCCCTTACCTATAACTATCCACTCAACGTCACGGTCATCGATCACAAGGGCTGCATTATTATTATAATTTTTTTCAAATTTCAAAAATCGACCCCTCCAAAAAAATACCTACTAAGTACACACTTATACAGTGTATTATAGTAGGTTTATGCCTGATCGAATCAGTAACACGCTTCGTTTACGCTTTTTATACTAGCTTCTTCTGTAAGCGCTGTCAAATATTTTTTTAAAGTTTATTTTTAGTTTTTTAATTATTTATTGATAAACGATAAAAATATATTGTTTATCAATAAATAGAGAGCTACAATTATTTTAATAACTATTAGGAGATTCAAAACATGCAAATCAAAACTACTCTTTTGAAATTAGTTACATTAATAATTGATGGCTTTACACTTTTATTTGCTTTTATGTTAATGATGGGATTAATCAATTCATTTCAAACACACTCTCTTTTCAAATTACAAATTATGACGAGTGTTTTCTTATATATTGCTTGCTTGATTATTTTATTTATCAGTCACTATTTATATCGAATTTTTCATTTGATTGATATTCATGACTTCTTCAGTCCTAAGGCTTTACGCTTTGTTAAAAACGTTCGCTATTTATTTACGCTTTTGTTCTTAGCCATTATGGGAATCATGCCCTTTGTTTATCATTCAGCTGATTTAGGGGATGCTCCGGGATTAATTGTCATTACACTTGCAATTGCCTTTATTCCTCTAGCAATTGCTGCTTTTATTTCAGCAATGGAAAAGATATTGATCAATTCAAGCAAGTTCAAGCAAGAAAACGAATTAACAATTTAGGTGTTTTTATGATAAAAATAAATTTAGATTTAATGCTTTTAAAAAGAAATATGACTGTCACTGAACTAGCAAAAGAAGTCGGTATCACGCAAGCTAACATCTCAATTTTAAAAACTGGCAAGGCTAAGGCAATTCGTTTTTCAACTTTAGAAAAAATCTGCCAAGTTTTAAAATGTCAGCCTGGTGATATTTTGGAATATGTACCGTTATAACGTAGCTTGACGGATTGTCTAAGCCTAATTAAGTGCTTTATCAAGCTTTCTTTTGAATTCTTCACAAAATCATCAATCATTCTTTAAAAAGAATGATTTTTATTATGCTAAGATTCTTTTAATGAATGAGAAAGGAGCCTAGACAATGACTAAAACAATTTTAATTGCTCTAGATATTAATAAAATTCCTTATGTTACAAATCCTGAAGTTATTCTTACTTTAGGTACTCAAAAAATTTGGTACACTACTAGTACCAAAGCAATTACGGTACCCAAACGCATCAAATTAGCCGATTCATTGCTTAATTCATTCATCAAGAAATTCTTCAAGAAATCAACCAAACGAGATATTTTTACATTCAACTATTTTACTAAACATGCTAAAAAATACTTAAAGAAAAATAATTATGATCAAGTAATTTTTGAAAACAATCAATTAAAAAACAAAATTTTACCTAACTTAACTAATGAACATCAATATGTTGCTAAGAACTCATTAGCCTAGAAACCTTTTCTGAGATAACGCTCAGGAGAGGTTTTTTATTTTTAAAGCGAAAATGCTTGACCTAAAGTTAACTTCATGGATTAAGATACTTTAATTAACCGTAAACAGAAAGTGAGTCATAATCTATGGAAACACCAATTTTAAATACCATTAATCAACCAAAAGATTTAAAAAAGCTTGATGTAAAGCAATTAACACAATTAGCATCAGAAATACGTTATCTTTTGCTCAACAAAGTCAGCCAAACTGGTGGACATGTTGGTCCAAACTTGGGCGTCGTTGAACTAACGATTGCTTTTCACACAATCTTTAATTCCCCAATCGACAAAGTTGTTTGGGATGTATCCCACCAATCTTACCCACATAAAATTTTGACCGGTCGTAAACAAGCTTGGTTAGACCCCAAACATTATGATGACGTCAGTGGTTTTACCGACCCTAAAGAAAGTCCTCATGACTATTTCAATATCGGTCACACTTCAACTTCAATTGCTTTAGCAACTGGAATGGCTTCTGCTCGAGACCTCCAAAATAAATCTGGCAATGTCATGGCTGTCATTGGTGACGGCTCATTATCAGGTGGCCTTGCTCTTGAGGGCTTGAACATTGCCGCTACCTTAAAATCAAATTTGATTATCTTAGTTAACGATAATGAAATGGCGATTGCTGAAGATCATGGCGGAATTTATGCAGGATTAAAAGAGCTCCGTGAATCTAACGGTCAAAGTAAGAATAATCTCTTTAAAGCAATGGGTCTAGATTATCGTTACGTTGAAAATGGTAATGATATTCAAACGATGCTCGATGCTTTTAAAGAAGTTAAAGATATCGACCATCCAATCGTTTTGCATGTCCACACACAAAAGGGACTCGGCTATCAACCAGCAATGGACCACAAAGAAGCCTTTCACTGGCATGTTCCTTTCGACCTTGAAACCGGCAAGACGCTTCACCCCACAACTGGCGAGACATACAACGACGTAATCCATGAACAACTCGAAAAAGAAATCAAAGACTATCAAACTCCAATTACAGCCATCACTGCCGCCATCCCCGGAAGTTATGATTTGAAACGCTTTGGTAAGAAGCATCCTGATCGCTACTTTGATGTTGGTATCGCTGAACAAGAAGCTATTACCTTTGCTGCTGGACAAGCCCAACAAGGATTGCGCCCCATTGCCTTTCAATCAGGAACTTTCTTGCAAAGAGCTTATGACCAATTGTCACATGACCTCGGTATCAACAAGTTACCTGTAACTATCATGGTCCAAGGTGGCAGTATCACAGCCGGCGACCCTACTCACCAGGGAATTTTTGACATCGCCATGTTGAGTAATATCCCCGGATTAACTTATCTAGCTCCCACAACTAAAGAAGAGCTATCAGCCATGATGCATTATGCATTGCACCAAAATGATGGTCCAGTTGCAATCAGAGTTCCAAGCAATAATGTTCATTCAGCTGAGTTGACTGATTTCGATGCTCACAAGATGAATATTTTACATCGTGGAAAAGAAGTAGCTATTTTAGGAGTTGGCAGTCTTTTGCCACTAGCAGAAACTGTTCAACAAAAATTAGCTCTTAAAAATATCGATGCAACTGTGATTGATCCTCGTGATATCTCTGAACTCGATGGAAAAACTCTTGAAGCACTCAAAAATAGTCATCAATTAGTTGTTACTTTGGAAGAAGCTAGTCTAAGCGGTGGCTTTGGTGAAAAAGTCAGCCACTTCTTCAATAACGCCGACATGAAAGTTCTTAACTTTGGCGCAGCTAAACGATTCAATGACCGTGAAACCACTGATGAACTATGGCACGAATTCAAATTGACACCAGAACAAATTACTGCAGAAATTACTGATAACTTATAATTTCATTGCATACAAAAAAGCTGAAATCTCTTGAAAATTCAAGGGGTTTCAGCTTTTTTAATATGATTATTTAATTGCGTCAGTGATATCTTCATTACCAGATACAATATTGATATCTTTTTTAATAGTTGAAGGAGTTTCAAGTGCTTCTGCAATAACTTTAGCAACATCAGCTCTTGCGATACTTCCACCTTCATAATTGCTTTGAATCCTAACTTTACCCGTTGCTTCATCTTCTGTTAAAGTTCCGGGGTGAATGATTGTGTAGTCCAAATCAGTCCCACGTAAATACTTATCAGCATAGTGTTTAGCAATGTAATATGGTCTGATTCCTGTTGCTTCCCACTTGCTTGGGTCATCACTATAAATGGCACTGACCATAATATAACGTTTGATTCCTAGTTCTTGTGAAGCGGCCATCGTCTTGATCGCTCCATCAAGGTCAATTTCAATTGTTAGAGCATCGCTTGCTCCACCAGCTCCGGCAGAAAAGACAACTGTATCAGCTCCAGAATATGCAATTGACTGCATGATGTCGCCTTTTGAAGCAGTTAAATCAATGTGTTGTGTTGCAAAACCTTCAGCTTCATAAGTCTTAATTTGATCTTGACTACGTAATCCAGCCACAAAATCAATTTTATTTGATTGTAATTCATTTACTAGCAAACGTCCCACTTTACCGTGGGCACCTATAATAAGTACTTTCATCGTATAAAGCCTCCTCGTGTACCATCACTTTAGCAACAAATAATTATTTTTTCCAATATTAAGTATTCAATTCAGTAATAAAATATTTACGAAAATTACAAGAACAAGTTAGCCACTTGTCCAAAAATAAATACGAAATATATCAGTACCAGAAAAGTACATTTCTAAACTCCACAGAAACTAGTGAATAGTTCCCGTGGAGTTTTGTAGTTTAAC
>NZ_VDFO01000017.1:0-54872 GCF_009600995.1 Companilactobacillus halodurans
GGTCGAACATCTAAAGGGCATGAATGGTGTCCTTTTTTGGTGTTCTTAAATGGTTATTACTAATAAATGGTATACAAAAATAAAGTTGATGGCAAAATACCTATCAACTTTATTTATCGTACAGCCAGAAAATTGGCTCAGATGTGAAATTATTCTTAGCAATTTATTGCTTAGAATAAGGCCGAACTTTAAGCCTTTTCCCGAACTTGGAAAAGGCTTAAAGTCGTGCCCACAACGTTTTCGCCAAATTTTCTTTGCTATGGAGGACGGCATACTACACTAACTTTTACTTAACGATGTTAGTTTCAATTCTATCTAAAGGAATACTTCTAGTAACGAGTTTCTCATTAGTTTGACCTAAAGTTAACGCGAAAACAGCTTTAAATCCGCTTGGTAAAACGCCACTAGGGATTGAACCTAAGCTGGACATATTATAATTAGCACCTAAACCTAAATTTTCAGCAGCTAATTCCATATTGTGAACGATTGCTCCGGCTGAAACATCTTCCATGGCTTCAGGATTCTTAGCAGAAACAACGATTACAGTTGGGGCGTCGTAAATACCGCTCATTTTATTGAGAACATCAGCCTTTTGAATAACTGTTAGACGATAGTTCTTGTATTCCCCCATACCGACAGGACCAGCGTTAGCAGCAGTTAAAATTTCATTCAATTGTTCGTCAGTGATTTGGCCACTGTATTGACGAATTGCTTTACGTGATTTGATTAAATCATATGCTTCCATAAATAAAACCTCCATTACCTTTGATATTTTAATCATAATCCAATCAATCAAAAGATGCATAAAGAATCATAAGCCTTTAAGAAGATATTTTATTGCCAAAAGTGCGATAATGTAATCGGAAACAATAATATTTCTATGAAAGGGGTTGATGTGATGGCAGGAAAACAACTGACTGTTGAGGAATTAAAAAAATTTAACGGGAAGGACGGTAATCCAGCTTATGTTGCAATTGATGGGATTATCTATGATGTTACTGATGTTGATCCTTGGAAAGGTGGAGAACACCATGGTCATGTCGCCGGTCAAGATCTATCGGAAGTAATTGATCATGCTCCACACAAGCGTTCTGTTTTAGCAGAGTTGACTGAGGTAGGAACATTAAAATAGATCATAAACAAAAAACATGAATTGAACTTTTGATTCATGCTTTTTTTGGGGGTACTTATATGGCAACAACAATTGTATTTGGCGCAGACAGTGGCGTCGGTTTAGAAATAGCAAAGGAATTTGGTCACAACAAGCAAAGAATCATTTTAGTAGCCAGAGATCAAGCAAAATTGACTAAGGCAACTGATGATTTAACAATGGATGGCATTACCACAACTAATTATGCTTGCGATGCTAATGATTTTTCAGCAATCAAAGAAATGATGGACGATTTGACCAAGCGTGACCGCAATATTGAAAATTTAGTATTCAATGTTGGCGATAAACACTTGGACGATGCATTATCAAGCGACACTGATTTGATTGAAAAAATCTTTAAGACCAATGTTCTTAGTGCAATTTTTACAGCCAAAGAATTTTTATCCCAGACTGATAAAAAAGCTCAGCGTTCTATAATTTTCACTGGTGGTGGCGCAGCGATTCATCCTTCTCAAAAAGCTTCAACTTTATCATTAACTAAGGCAGCTTTGAGAAGTTATGCTTATACTTTGCATGAAACAGTCAAAGATCAAAATGTTTACGTCGGATTAGTAACGATTCAAGGCATTATTGGAGATAGTCCCGAAATGGCACCAGAAAAAATAGCCCCAGTTTATTGGGACTTGCTTAAAAAGCGTGACGATGTTGAGGCTCTCTATCCGGAAAAGATATCTAAATCGGAATTTGATTAAAAGATAGTTTTAATAATGTCATTAATAATAGTAGAAACTTCCTGATCGGTTAAAATGAATTTTCCATTCAGCCAATCAGTCAAAACGCCAATGATCCCAGAAACCGAAAATGAAACAAAGGCACGATAGCGTGTATCTTTTTCATCTCCTTGTTCTTCGATCATTATTTTTTTGATAAAAATGTCTTTGATTGAATTGATGATGTCGCGTCCATGAGTATCGCGAATCAACAATTGAAAGACAGTTTTATGAGTCGAGATATAGCTGATTAGACTATTAGAGAGCGCTTGAAAATTAGGACTGTCCTGAGTATCAGGGTAATTTTCATCAAAAAGTTCGGTTAAATCATTGATGATTTTTGAGATGAGCTGATCATAAAGATCATAAGTATCTTTATAGTGAATATAAAAGGTGCCACGGCCAATATTAGCCTTGCGAGTAATTTCGGCAACAGAAATTTTGTTCATCGGTTTCTCTTTTAATAAATCAATAAAAATATTTGTAATGAGTTCTTGGGTCTTCTGGGTTCTAATGTCGGTCATATTAACTCCTGAACAATTTTAGACAAAGTGTCAATTAATGAACACTTGGCACTAAATTGTATATTGTCACATTAATTTTTTAATATTATAGTAGAGTATGCTGATTTTATCAACAGGTGTTCAGTAAAAT
Organism: Companilactobacillus halodurans; assembly: GCF_009600995.1. NCBI lineage: Bacteria > Bacillati > Bacillota > Bacilli > Lactobacillales > Lactobacillaceae > Companilactobacillus > Companilactobacillus halodurans. The sequence goes on from NZ_VDFO01000017.1 coordinate 2,536, forward strand.
AAAAATATTTATGAATTGGGGTCTTTATATTGAAATCTTTTAAGAATCCACGTCATATCTTAACGTTAATAGCTTGGATAATAATTGTCCTTGTAGCAATTTTTGCATTGCCAAATATTAGCCAGCTAGTTAAGGAAAACGGACAGATCACTGTTCCGGACTCTTATGAAAGTGAGGTAGCCAGTCGTGTAGGGGATAAATATTCCGGTACGAAAGCTACTCAACTGACACTGGTCTATCACAGTGATAATGCTTTAACTAATGGACAAAAGCATTCAATTAATAAAAAGGTTCATAAACTTAATAATAATAAGGGGAATCTACATATTGATTCCATTACTTCCGTGGCTGATAGTCCCGAAAGCAGTGCGCAATTAATTTCCAAAAATAAGAAAACAGAATTAGTTTTAGTGAATGTTAAGGGACGTTCTAATTTACAAACTAAAGCTAAAAAAATTGAAAATAAGGCTAAAGTATCCGGCTTAAAGACTTATACGACCGGTGAAGACCTACTTTCTGATGTTTTCTCTGATACAACTGAAAAGGGACTGCAAAAGACTGAGATAATTGCGGCTATCTTCATCTTTATCGTTTTGGTCTTAGTCTTCAGATCAGTGATTATTCCTATTATATCGCTTCTGACAGTAGGAGTTTCATTTATTGTATCTTTGAGTGTCGTTATGAATGCGGCTCAATACTTTAATTTCCCAATTTCTGACTTCACGCAAGTCTTCTTAGTTGTTGTTCTCTTTGGTATTGGTACTGATTACAATATCTTGCTATACAACAAGTTCAAAGAAGAACTAGCGACAAATGATGATGCAGATGCGGCCGCGATAACGACTCGTAAGACTGCTGGTAAGACTTTGCTTTATAGTGGTCTTTCAGTTCTAATTGGTTTTACAGTTCTCTCGCTTGCTAAATTCTCATTCTATCAATCAGCTGTCGGCGTTGCTATTGGTATCGCTGTCTTGATTCCAGTCTTGTTGACTTTGAATATCTTCTTCATGTCAGCTTTAGGCAAAAAGATGTTTTGGCCATCAAAGAACTGGGCTGAAAACAATAACAGTAAGTTATGGCATGGCCTATCCAGTGCTGCCATCGCTCGTCCAGTTATTTTAATGGGCTTGATTTTAATCATCGGAGCTGCTTTTGCTTTGACGAACAGTTCACAGCTCAATTTCAATACAGCTGATGAAGTTCCAAATTCTGACCCTGCAAAGCAAGGCTACTTACAAGTTCAAAAGGACTTTTCTAAGGGTATGGCTGGTCCAACGACACTTTATATCAAGAGTGATAAATCATTGGCTAACCAAACTGATTTGGGCACAATTGATGATTTAACTAGTTACATCAAAAAAGAACCCGGTGTTAAAAAGGTTATGTCTGTGACACAACCAATGAATAAGAAAATTGATGCTTTATATTTGAAGGATCAATTAAAGACGGTCAATTCTGGTTTGGCCAAATCTCAAAAAGGTTTGAAACAAATTTCTACTGGCTTGAACAGTGCTAACCAACAATTGACGGCTGCTGATGTTTCTGGCAACTTGTCACAAGTTCAAACTTTGGCTGATGGAACGCAACAATTAGCTAGCGGTTCAGCACAATTAGATTCTGGTATCGGTCAATACTTGAATGGCTCGACTCAAGTAAACTCCGGCTTAACGCAATTGCAAGCTGGTTCTGGTACTTTGCAAAGTTCAGTTAGTCAAATTGCTTCAGGCAGCAACCAACTAAACTCACAAATGTCTTCTGTTACAAGTCAAATCAGTTCATTGACTAGTTTGATGAGTCAGATGGAACCATTGTTGGCTCAATCTGGGTCTTCAGTTAACACAGCTCAAATGGCTCAATTGCCAAGCATGATCAGTCAATTCGAATCAGGCGTTTCACAATTGAACTCAGCTATCAATCAGTTGAATGCTTCGGTTCCAACTTTGACTAGCGGAATCGACCAAGCTGCTGCTGGTAGCAATCAATTAGTTGCTACAAATTCAGAGTTATCCAGTGCTTCTTCACAAGTAGCTAGCGGTGCTTCCACTGTTAATACTGGTGTTCAAACAATGAATACTCAAATGCAACAACTTGGAACACAAGTTACTCAATTACAAAGTGGCTTAAGTTCAGCTGTTGATGGTATCAACCAAGTTCAACAAGGTTCACAAACTGTTTCATCTTATCTAACAGGTTTGAAGAATTCTTACTTAGGCGACAAGCTTTACGTTCCTAAGGCACAAATCAAAGATGGCACTCTAGATGAATCATTCGACAATTACTTATCGAAGAATAAGAAGATTGCTCAAGTAACAATCGTCTTGAAAGATGATCCAGCTAGTCAGTCTGCTACTAAGGTTATGAGAAGACTTCGTTCAGATGTTAAATCGAAAGTGAAGAATACTTCATTATCAGATGACCAAGTTGTCTTTGGTGGACAAACTTCTTCAACAACTGACCTAGAAAAATTATCTCAATCTGACTTTAAGAGAACAGCTGTCATTATGATTATTGGTATCGGAATTGCTTTAATCTTCGTTACAAGATCGATTATGCAACCATTCATGATTATTTTGACTCTCTTGATTGCTTATATCACATCGTTAGGAATCACTAGATGGTTATCTGGCTTGTTCATCGGTAAGTCATTATTGACTTGGAATACGCCATTCTTCACCTTTATCATGTTAGTTGCTTTAGGTGTTGATTACAGTATTTTCTTGATGACGAGATATCGGGCTGAGTCGGCGAACCTGAATATGAAGGCGCGTGTTGCATGTATCCTTTCTGCAGCTACCTTCATTGGTACGGTTGTTATCTCAGCGGTAATTATCTTGAGTGGTACTTTCGCTGCTTTGATTCCATCAGGCGTTATGACTTTGATTCAAGTGGCAATCGGTGTAATTGTTGGTTTGATCATTATTCTTTTGACCTTGCCAATTATGATGTCTGCTTATATCAAATTGACTTACATGCCAGGTGGCAATAAGAAACAAAAGAAATCTAAGGATAATAGTTCTGATGTTTCTGATACTGATAAAAAGGTAACAGATTAAATTCCGTCCTCCGCAAGAAAGCCGATTTGGCTGGAGCGTAGTGGGCACGACTTTAAGCCTTTGCCAAATACAGGCAAAGTCTTAAAGCTCGGCCTTCTTCTAAGCAATAAATTGCTAAGAAGAATTTCACTACTGAGCCAATCGGCTTTCTTGCTCCGGACTGGTGAACTGGTTATTATCTGGATTTTTTTAAAGATAAGTTCATAAAAGATTTAAAAATATAGCATCTATTTAGAGTTCATTAAAATTCTGAATAGATGTTTTTTTGTTGTGTAGAATAAGTTTTTATTTTAGGTTTCTGCCATAAACTGCTTTGAAGGTTAAATCGTCCATTTTATAGATGTCGTCTTTGTGGTCTTTGATTAGGACTACTAGCCATTCGTTTTCTTGGAAATCTTGTGATTCGATGTATTCTTTGGCTGAATTTTGGTCATAATCGGTGCAGGTTACTAGTAGGTCGATTAGTTTTTTAGTGTTTCCATTTTGATATTGAGCGGCGAAGTATTTTGGTTGGTTATTTTCTGACATTTTTTGTCCTCCGAATATTTTTGTTTAGTTCTTCTCTTAATTGTATGCCAGTGTTATTTTAGTTCAAATCGCTTCCTTTTTATTGAAACCTTGATAACGTTAAGATTATAATTAATTAGAAGTAAATTAAAATATAATTAAAAGGGGAACTTATGACTGAAATAAAACGTTTTTATGATAAATTTCAACCAAGTCGCTATGATATTTTTCTTGATATCGATCGTGGTACTAAGAAAATTACTGGTAAAACAGTTATCGATGGTGACGCTAAAGAAGAATCCATTTCAATTCACCAAAAGTATTTGAAGATTGAAACTGTTCAAGCTGATGGCAAGGATGTTCCATTCACTACTGATGATGACAATGATGCTATCAACATTGAGTTATCTAAAGCGGGTGACACTACTTTAGCAATTACTTACCATGCTGCTTTGACTGATTCAATGATGGGTATTTATCCTTCATATTATGAGGTTAATGGCGAAAAGAAGCAGATTATCGGTACGCAATTCGAGACTACTTTTGCTCGTCAAGCTTTCCCTTGTATCGATGAACCTGAGGCTAAGGCTAAATTTGATCTTGCTATCAAGTTCGATGAACAACCTGGCGAAACGATTCTCGCTAACATGCCTGAAATCAGAACTGAAAATGGTATCCACTATTTCGATACAACTGTTAAGATGTCAACTTACCTTATTGCTTTTGCCTTTGGTGATCTTCAAAGCAAGATTACTAAGACTAAGAGTGGCGTTGAAGTTGGTGTCTTCGCAACTAAAGCTCATAAAGCAAATGAACTCGACTTCGCCTTAGATATTGCTAAGCGTGCAATCGAATTCTATGAAGACTTCTATCAAACACCTTATCCACTAGCACATTCTTGGCAATTAGCATTACCTGACTTTTCAGCCGGTGCCATGGAAAACTGGGGTCTTGTCACATATCGTGAAGCTTACTTGATGGTCGACCCTGACAACACAGCCCTTGATACCAAGCAACTCGTTGCCACAGTCATCACCCACGAATTAGCTCACCAATGGTTTGGTGATTTAGTAACCATGAAGTGGTGGGACAACCTTTGGTTAAATGAGAGTTTTGCTAACATGATGGAATACGTCGCTGCCGATGCTTTGGAACCTGACTGGCATGTTTGGGAGATGTTCCAAACATCTGATGTTCCAGCCGCTTTGCAACGTGACGCTACAGATGGTGTTCAATCGGTTCACGTTCAAGTTAATAACCCTGCTGAAATCGATGCTTTGTTCGACTCTGCTATCGTCTACGCTAAGGGTGCAAGAATGCTAGTTATGGTTCGGGCCTTGTTGGGTGACGACAACTTACGTAAAGGTTTGAAGAAGTACTTTGAAGCTCATAAATACAGCAATGCTCAAGGTGATGACCTTTGGGATGCCTTAGGCGATGCATCAGGTATCGACGTTGGTTCAATCATGCACTCATGGTTGGAACAACCTGGTTATCCAGTAGTTAACGCCAGTGTCGTCGATGGCAAGATTAAGTTGTCGCAACAACAATTCTTCATTGGTGAAGGCAAGGATAAAGGTCGTCAATGGCAAATTCCTTTGAACAGTAATTATGGTGCTGCTCCTAAGATTATGGCTGATAAAGAAGTTACCATCGATGACTATAAGAAATTACGTCAAGATAGCAATGAACCATTCCGCTTGAATGTCGGCAACAATTCTCACTTTATCGTTAAATACGATGATACATTGATGAAAGATATCTTAGATAATCTTGATTCAATTGATGCCATTTCACAATTGGGAATCTTGCAAGATCTTCGTTTGTTGGCTGATGCTCGTGAAATCTCTTATGCTTCGATTGTTCCATTGTTAGCTAAATTTGCTCAAAGTCATTCAACTGTTGTCAATGCAGCTTTGTATCGTGTTGCTAACAACTTGAAGAAGTTCGTCAAACCTGATTCTGCTGAAGAAAAAGCTTTGAGAGAACTCTTTGACAAGTTGAGTGCTGACCAAGTAGAACGTTTAGGTTGGACTCAAAAAGATGGTGAATCTAACGATGACCAATTGACTCGTCCTTATGTTTTGAATGCGGCTCTTTATGCTCAAAATAAGAAAGCTATCTCTGATGCCCATGATTTATTCACAGCTAACAAGGATAATCTTGGCGGCATTTCAGCTGACGTTCGTTTGTTGATTCTAAGAAATGAAGTTAAGAATTACGGCAATGCTGACTTATTCGACCAATTGTTGTCAGATTACCGCAAGTCATCAGACCCAAGTTATAAAGCTGATTTATCCGTAGCTTTGACAAGTACGCCTGATGCTTCGTTGATTAAGAAATTAATCAGCAAGTTTGAAGATGCCGACACGATCAAGCCACAAGATTTGCGTTCATGGTATCGTGGAACTTTGGCTAACGACAAGGCTCAACAAGCTGCTTGGGACTGGATTAGAAATGACTGGTCATGGCTTGAAGATACTGTCGGTGGAGACATGGAATTCTCAACTTACATCACAGTTACTTCCAATATTTTCCATACACCAGAACGTTTGCAAGAGTTCAAAGACTTCTTTGAACCTAAGGTCAATACACCTGGACTAACTCGTGAAATTCAAATGGATATTAGTATTGTTGAAACTAATGTTAAATTGATTGAAGACGAGAAAGACGCTGTGAATGCAGCTGTCAGTTCTGCTATCAAATAATTTATAAAATTATTAACCTCTGGGATTGCTAAATGGTTCTTTTATAAGTTAGGTTAGTGTAGGATGCCGTCGTCCGTTCTGCTTTGTGGACGCTGGAACGTACTGGACGCAACTTTAAGCCAATTCCAAAACCGGGAATTGTCAAAAAGTTCGGTCTTGTACTAAGCGATAAATCGCTAAGTACAATTTCAGTACTGAGCATCCACAAAGCTGCCACTCCCGACTGGATAACGTCATTTATTGTTTATTTCAAATAATTTTAAATCAAAATAACCTCCATTTAGATAATAGTTTATCGACTATATCTAAATGGAGGTTTTCTTTTTTTTTACTTGAGATGTTAAAAATAAAACCACAATTCAGTCCGGAATAGCAAAGCAAATTGGCTCAGATGTGAAATCATTCTTAGCAATTTATTGCTTAGAATGAGGCCGAGCTTTAAGACTTTTCCCGAACTTGGAAAAGGCTTAAAGTCGTGCCCACATCGTTCCAGCCATGCTATGGAGGACGACATATTACACTAACTCAGCTTAGTAATCCCAAAATTTCTTCATTAAATAGGTGTTTAAACAATATAGACAAAAAAAGGTAATCAAGGGGTCAATTCTCGGAATGAAAGCGTTCATATTATTTATTAATATATAAATAGGAAATAAAGTATCATTTATATATTTTTTATAACTTTAAGGGGGCGGGTACTATCAAACGTAAATTGGGATTAAATATAATTTTTATTTTTGGTAGTTTGTTATTTTTATTAGGTTTTAATAATTATACAGTCAAAGCAGCTATCGATGATCAGTCACCTTTGAGTACCGTCCTTTCAAACGATGCTAATAAAAATGGCGTCGATAGAACTGTTCCCAATGGATTGACTGATATTACACAGTGGTTCAATATCGCTGACGTAAAAAATAATAATGCGGTAATTTTACCAGCCAATACTGGTACTAATAAGGGTAGTTCTGATGTTATCAAATTGACTGAATTTGGCTCCACTCAAAAATCTGGCGCTATTTGGTCGAAGAGAAGTCAAAGCGATGCTAAAAACCAAAATTACATCGATATCAATAAGCAACAAACGATGTCGATGTGGATGTTCTTTGGTGGTGCCTATACTACTGGTGGTGCTGACACAGGTGACGGGATGGCTCTTGTTTTGCAAAATGTTTCCGACAATGCTTTTACTCAAATTTCAGGTGACAAGAGTGCTGGTGAAAGTCTCGGCGTTTGGGGCTCACCAGTTGATCCTGTCGATATCCAACCAGAAATCATGGCACAACGGGCTATTCAAAATAGTTGGGCTTTGGAATTTGATACTTATATGAATGCTGATGATAGTTACAACAGTAATTTTGATGCTAATGAAACGTCTTTGAATCATATTGCAAGTAACTATCCAGCCTTAGCCAGCACTTATTTAGCTAATAATAAAGGTCTTATTTTAAATCATGAAAATTCTATTACTAGCATGTCAACAACTGGTAAATCGAAGAACTTTTTAACTGATGATAGATGGCACCACATAACTTTAACTTGGGTCCCAGCTGCAAGTGGTTCAACTAAAGCCAAAATGATTTTAAATTATGACGACAAAAATCTCGATGGTACTCCTAAAATTGATAAGAATACTGGCAAAATCAACACTAAAGAAATGGAAGTCGATACCAGCAATTTCAATTTGAAGGACAGCAGTAAATTATACTGGGGCTTCACTGGTTCAACTGGTGACAGTTCAGAAAATAATTTGATTATCTTCGAATCGATTCCTTCAATCGCTGAAGCTGATGCTAAAGCAAGTATCATTGATGAGACTTCAGGCAATCGTGAATTGATCGAACCAACGACTGACAATCCTAATGCGAATGTCGTCCACAATAATGACAAATTAAGCGTTAATTACAATCTTTCTTATGACAGTGGTTCACAACCTTGGCAAGACATTGAGGCTAAAATTAAATTGCCAGAAAATATTGATTATCAAAGTGCTTTGATTACTTACACTGATGACAATGGCAATAAATCAACTGAGAATATCGATGAATTCTCTGGTATGACTGACAATGAAATCACACATAAGTTAGCTAAAGAACTCTATTATGATAGCAATAACCAAAACGGCAATATTAAATCTGCGAAAATAAGTTTCGAGGGCAGCGCTAATAGCAATACAAAGACGGATACTAATGTAGCCAGTGAACATGCAAGTTTTGATGGATCTAATTTGCAAAAAGATGTCATGACACAAGCTTTTGTAATCAAGCAACCTCAAGGTATTACTCTAGCAAAAACGGGTTCCGATGTTTCTATCAATACTGGTGCGACAGCTGATTTGACGGGGAAAATCAGTTACAGCGACTCCAGTACCGTTGACCCTACGAATCTCAGCGTTTATGCCAAAGTTAATAACGGTTCATCGACAATCGTTCAAAATCTCAGTGCCAATCCTTTTACGCTGTCAATTTCATCAATAAAAGGTGCTAATGGAAGCGGCAATGACCTAAATGAAGGCGTAAATACTGTGACGCTTTATGTGATGGATAATACAACTTATGAAGTATCTAATGAAATCACTTATACAATTACAGTTTTAGGTTCATTAAAAGTAGATGCTCACGACAGCAGTTTCCAGACTATTCAAAGTATGGAAAACAAGCAAATGATCAAACGTGAAGACAACTGGTCAGTTGACGTAATCGACAGCCGTCAAAAAGGATCCAACTGGTATCTATCAGCTTCAGCCACACCATTAAAAGATGGCACGAAAGAATGGCAAGGTGGAATGGTCTATGTAGATAGCAACGGCAACGAAGCAAATCTGACAAACGAACAAGTTTTGGTTGGAAAAGGCGTTAAAAGTAAAGATGGGGAAGAAACGACCGATATCGATCAAACATGGACTAAAGATTCAGGAATATTGTTGAAGCAAACGGACTTTGAGAATGCAGGACATTATAGTTCCACGATTACTTGGACAGCTAAAGATTCATTATAGAGAGCGCAACAAGCCCGCTTAGACATCGAGGATTAAGGCAAATATCTCTAATTGGCTGCGAAGCAGACAATAGAGATATTAGTCTTAACCGGAAATGTCTGGCTTGTGGAGCTCGTTTCAAAAAGAGAGTGAAGGAAGGGCGTCCAGCCCATGAGGATTAAGGCAAATATTTCTAATTGGCTGTGAAGCAGACAATAGAGATATTAGACTTAACCGGAATGGGTTGCCCTTCCGTAACTCGTTTCCACTATATAGCCAGAACGAATGGTTATTCAAAATAATAACTCTCCAAATAATCCCCCACAAAAAAATAACTACCACCAATATCCAAAAATATACAATTTGTAAAACCAACTCAAACTAACAAAAAAGACTCAAGCCAAAATCTCCAAAGCACCAATGGCAAGGGTCTTTTTTATATCCAAAAATCATACCAAAAAACAATTTTAATAAAACTTTAAAACAACAATTAACCGAACCTAACTTTTTCATTGCTACTACATGAAGTATATGCTAATCTGAAATACAGAAGACGAGATGTACTATTTCGTCTGAAAGAAATGGAGGCTCTTTATGCTTACTGTTAAGAACCTCACTGTCGCTTACGATGACGCACCAGTGTTTTCTGATGTAGCCGTTAAATTTAACGCAGGAAAAATAACTGGAATTATCGGGCCGAACGGTGCGGGTAAATCAACACTCATTAAGGCAATGCTAAATCTGATCAAATCTCGACAAGGTAGTGTCGATTATGATGGTCAGTCGATGAAATCAGTTCAACAACAAGTTGCATATGTTGAACAACGAAAGGATTTGGATTTAACTTTTCCAATCGATGTTTTTGACGTCGTGCTTACAGGAACTTACGGCGAATTAGGATTATTTAAAAGTGCCGGTAAAAAAGAAAAGCAAGCTAGTAAGGATGCTTTGAAACAAGTTTCTCTAACTGAATTTTCAAAACGACAAATTGGAAACCTTTCTGGTGGTCAATTGCAACGTGTCTTTGTTGCGCGAGCAATCGTTCAACAAGCCGATATTATTATTTTGGATGAACCATTCGTAGGAATCGATTTGCAAAGTGAAACTGCGATCATGAAGATTCTTAAACAATGGCGTGATGAGAATAAAACTATCATCGTAATCCACCATGATTTGAATAAAGTTACGAATTATTTTGACGATTTAGTTATTTTAAACCACGGAATCGTTGACTACGGTCCAACCAATGAAGTTTACAACCCAAAGAATATCGAACGAGCCTTTAGTGCAGATCTTTCTTCAGTGCTGTTTGAGGGAAAGGAAGGTGCGCAGTGATGACATCATTAGTCGAATTCTTTAACGCCCTTGGCAAATATGATTTCCTTCAAAGTGCTCTTTTAACCGCCGTTATGGTCGGAATAATGTCAGGAATTATTGGTAGTTTCATTATTTTACGAGGAATGTCTCTGATGGGAGATGCCATTTCTCACGCGGTTCTACCTGGGGTAGCCGTAGCTTATATGTTAGGAATCAATATCTTAATTGGAGCATCGATCTTTGGTGTTCTAGCAGCCTTATTGATTGGTTTCGTGGCTGCTCGCAGTAAAATCAAGACGGATACCTCAATCGGGGTCGTCTTCAGTGCTTTTTATGCCTTAGGATTCATCTTGATTTCAATGGCTGAAAGTTCCACTAATTTGCACCACATTCTGTTTGGAAATATCTTAGCCGTTAGCGATTCCGATATCATGACGACTGCAGTTGTCCTAGGAATCGTTATCCTCTTCGTGGTAATTTTCTATAAGGAATTATTAGTAACATCTTTTGACGCCACTTATGCCAAAACTTATGGACTAAACGTGCAAGTTATCCATTACACTTTGATGTTAGTTCTAACTTTGGTAACAGTTTCTGCACTACAGACCGTTGGGATTATCCTGGTAGTTGCCATGCTTATCACGCCTGCTGCAACAGCCTTTTTATGGACTGACAAGTTAGATGTCATGTTAGTTCTTTCCGCTGTAGTTGGAGTTGTTTCCTCAATTACTGGTTTGTACTTCAGTTATACTTTCAACTGGGCATCTGGTCCGGCAATCGTTATCGTAGCAGCCTTGCTATTCGCCATATCATTTGTCTTTTCACCTAAACAAAACTTCTTTAAATTACAAAGGAGCGTAGCCAAATGAAAAAGATAATTATCACTTTAGTTGGCGTGATAGCAATGATCAGCGGAGTTTATTTTTTCTTGCACAGTCGTGAAAACAACTCTCAAGAATTAGCTGACGGCGATAAATTGCGTGTCGTTACGACTAACTCGATTCTAGAAGATATGGTTCATAATGTCGGAAAAGACCGGATTGAATTGTACAGTATCGTTAAACGTGGGACCGACCCTCATGAATATGAACCACAACCAACTGATGTTTCAGAAACTGTTGAAGCTAACGTTATTTTCCACAATGGTTTGAATTTGGAAACTGGTGGTAATGGTTGGTTCAAGAAATTAGTTAAGACTTCACACAAGAGTTTTGATGAAGATGTCTTTTCAGCTAGTAAGACAGTCGTACCAAAGCATCTGACAACTAATGTCAATGAAGAAGATCCTCATGCTTGGCTGGACTTAGCTAATGGAATCAAGTACGTTCAAGTAATTACCAAAGTTTTAAAAGATAAAGATAAGAAGAATGCTAGTTTCTATCAAGCAAATGCGGACAAGTACATTGCTAAATTAGAGAAGCTGCACAAAACAGCTCAATCAAAATATTTAGGAATTCCAGAAAGTCAACGTCTCTTGGTAACTTCTGAAGGTGCCTTCAAGTATTTCTCAGCTGCTTATCACGTAACGCCGGCTTACATTTGGGAAATCAATACTGAAGCCCAAGGAACACCTGAACAAATGCAATCAGTCCTTGCTAAGATTAGAAAAACTGATGTGAAGCATCTCTTCGTTGAATCATCAGTTTCACCAAAATCGATGGAAAAAGTTTCTAAAGAAACAGGTATCGGAATTTACTCGAAAATCTTTACAGATTCTCTAGCTAAAAAAGGCACTGATGGCGATACATACTATTCAATGATGAAATGGAATATTGACCACATCTATGATGGGTTAGCTAAATAGAAAATTCCTTAAAACCAATTAGTCTGGTTTTAAGGAGTTTTTTTGTAAAATGGCAATTCAATTTTTTGAATAATGAAAAAATTGTTATACTTAATTGTGTAATTTCATAAAGGTTTAAGAAACAGGGGGAATAATTTTATGAAAAAGTGCAAACATTGTGGGGCTCCTTTGAAGCCAGGAGACAAATTCTGCGTAAAATGTGGAACCCCAGTTGAGGACGATACAGTCGAAAGAACAGTCACTGACAATCCTTCTAATAACAGTACAAGAAGAACGATTGATGACACGGTTCAAAGCGTTCATAGTGCCACTGCTGCAGCAGCGGAAAATATTAATTCTAACGAAACGTTTCAAACTATCAAGAAACATTCGTTAAACTATTTTTCATGGTACAAAGATTCTATTATTAATCCATCAAAAGTGAATTATGAAAATAAATATTATGGGTTAGTTTCGCTATTGCTTAATGTGATTTTGGTTTCATTTGCAATTTATATCATTGGAAATAGAATTTTATCATTTGTTTTTGAAAGTTTAGAGACAGCTTTTAATTATTTAGGTTCTGATAATAGTACTTCAACTAGTATTCCAACGGGAATGTTTCTTTATTCTAGATTATTTTTTATAGTTTTAGTTTATTTTGCAATCTTTTTGTTAGTCGGATTTTTATGTAAGAAGTATTTGGTCAGTCAAAAGACGGATTTTTTCAATTATTCGAATCAATTAGCAAGTTTTAGTAATGTAATGATTATTTTAGAATTAATTTTGAGTCTTTATTTATTAGTATCTGTACCTAAAGACTTTTCCGGTGTAACTGGAGCAAGTATCTTAGGAATTCTCAAATTTGTTGCTGTAATTATAGTATTGATGTCGAGTGTTTGGATGGTAGCTTATATTTCATCAATCGTTTCCGATTATGGGAAAATGAGATTGGATAAAATTTATGTTGCCGTAATTACGACAATTTTATGTAATATCGTTTTGTATTTTGTCTTTAAGATGGTTTTTGCTTCTATTCAAGCAAATTATTCAAGTATTGGTCAAAATATTATTAATGGAGTAATAGGATAATGATCAAAAAAAGATATCTTCTAGTAGCAATCTTGGTATTGCTAATGGTAGTAGGTGTTGGCTGTGGTCAAGAACAAGCAACTAAATCAAAGACCACCAATACTAAAACAGAACGCCAAGAGAAGAAATCGCCAACAAAGAAAACTACGAAAAAGAACACTAAAAAAACAATGTTAATTGATTTAAAAGATTCTAAAAAAGATAAATTGGTTTATTATGCATTAGGTGATTCTTTGTCAGTCGGATTATTTTCTAATAACCAAAATAGTCGTTTTACGACGCTCTTTAAAGATAAACTTCAACAAGGAACTGGGAAGAATGTTACGGAAATTAATAATTCTTCAGTTGGTAAGACCGTGACTAATTTTGGCTTACCGAATGTGCAAAGTTTGATTGACCAGAATCCAGATATCGTTACGATTGAATTTGGAACTAATGATTCGGCTTATGGCATCGATTCAAAGAACCTAGGCGACTTTACAAATAACTTGGATACGTTAGTTCAAAAAGTTCAATCACAGACTAAAGCTAAGATTTTATTGATGACGACTTGGTCACCAAGTGATGGTCAATATATCGATAACGATGCAGTTTATGATCGCAAAATTAAAGAAATCGGTCAAAAATACAACATCCCAGTGATCGATTTAGCAACGATTTGGCGCAACAATCCAAAAGTCACGGAAAATGATTTGAATTACAGTCAAGTTTACAATCGAACGAAAGACAATTTCCATCCTAATCAATTAGGACATGACAAGATTGCACAACTTTTATATCAAACAGTCAAAACAAAATAGAGGTTTTTAAATATGAAGACGTTAGAATATTGTCCCAATTGCGGAACCCATTTGGATAAAGAAAATCAGGGTGGTTTTTGTCCTAATTGTGGATTTAATTTAAAGAAGTACTTGGAAGAAAATGCAGATGAAACTGTAGAAGAGCCTGAACCTACACCGGCACCTAACAATCCAGAGGCTGAAAAAAAAGTTGAACCGAAAGAACAAGCAGCTGAAAATGTTCAAGAAACTCCACAAGAAAGTCAGCCAGTCGAACAAAGACAACAAGCTTCTCAACCAACTCAGTCCACTCCACCAGCTCCAAAGCGTAAAAAGGGACACGGTAAGATAATTGCCTTAATAATTTTGATAATCATTTTGATTGGTGGATATTTTGTCGGCAATATGTATTACAGTCAAGCTCGACAAACACAATCGCTACAAGATGAGGTTACTAGTGGGACTACTTCAAAAATGAAGGATGCCTTGATTAATGAGGACGGCGACCAATTTTCAACTGACCAGATTGGTGCTTTGAAGCGACTTTATTCAAAGAGTAGTTCGGCGATTAAAGATATTGAAGCACAAATTAGTGAGAATCAATCTAATAATACTTTTTATATCAAACAATCTGGCAAATACTTCTTGCTCTATCCTAAGTATAAAGTTGTGATGAAGACTAAGACCTTGAATATTGATACTAATATCAATAACCCAACTTTCTCAATTGATGGGAAGTCAGTTGCAGCAAGGTCAGCCAATGGCGAGTATCGAATCGATGATATGTCAGCTGGCGTTTATGACTTGAAAGTTTCAAGCAACAAGAAATCGAATCAGACTAAGTCTAAGCAAATCAGTATTAGTACTGATAATGAAGAGACTGATATTTCAATGAATGTTCAAAAGCCTAAGAAGTCGAAGAAGACAACTAAGAAGGCTGATAGTGATAACGAAAAATCCTCAGAAGATTCAGATAACGATTCTGATTCCGATATTGATTCAAATGATGACTCTGACAGTGATTCCGATGAAGATAGTGATGTTGATGATTCTTCAGACGATACTTCAGATGATTCATCGGATGACTCAATTGTCGGTCAATATAGCGGTGATCCTGATTTGTCGCTTTACTCAGATGGAACTTATGATTTGGGCGACCAAACAGGTACTTATAAGATTGTTGAAAATAATGATGGACATGTCAAAATCCAATACAATCGTGATGGCGGCGGTTCAATCACTGAATCTTATGATTACAGCGATGGCGAATTGCATTCATCTAAGTATGACCAAAGTTGGTATAAAGATTAAATAATCCATAAATTCGAAAAAGCATACTAATCTGCAAAGGATTAGTATGCTTTTTTTGCTTTATAAAATAAAATTTGGAAAGATATAATAATTCAATTGTAAATGATATTATAATGATGAAAGAGGGAGAAATTAATTTGAGGGGTAACGAGATGAAACGTCGGATTATTAGTATTCTATTTTTTACCATAGCGATATTATTAGCAATTAGGATTGGAGAGATTCCAACTTTAGCTACCGAACAGACTGATGCTTTGAGTGAGGCTCAAGCTGGTTTAAGTTCTGCTCCTGAAAATTTGGGATTGAATAGTACACAATTTACTGTTGGTGATTTTTCTAATTATAACGGGGCCAAAAATAATGCCTTATTGGAAACTTCAACTATGCACACGACTGGAAGTACTTATGATCCTTTGCGGGCAATTCGGATGACCTATTATAAGAACGAACAAGGTGCCATTTGGTCAAATGTTGACGGCGGGAATTATGTTAATATCAATCAAAAACAGACTTTATCTCTTTGGATGTATTTCGGTGCTGTCAAGCATAAAACTGCAAATGCCAGCTTTGGGGATGGTATGGCTTTTGTCTTGCAAAATCCCGCTAATGGAGTAGGTTCCTTCGCGCATAATGGCAATTCGATTGGTACCGGTGAGACATTAGGCGTCTGGGGAATTGACACGGATACAAGTGTTAAAGATCCTGCAACAATTGCCGCAACAGCCATTCCCAATAGTTGGGCACTCGAGTTTGACACCCATGCTAATAATAATGAAACGACAAACGATGGCTTTGATGAAGGTATTGATGGACAACATATCGCCTATGCAAATCCTTCTAGCCCAGATACTTATAAAGAAAATTCATATGGCTTTTTAAACCTTAATCATTATTTCTCCATGAATCATGCCAATGTCCAAAATGTTGATTTACATGATGGATCTTGGCATCATGTGACTATTTCGTGGAATCCTAATACTTACAAAATCACTTATAAATTCAATGATAAAAATGTCGATGGTTCAAAAGGTACGAACCCAATAGAGGTTACAACTGATAAGATTCAGGCCACTGAATTTGGTGGTCATGATGCCCTAAGCACTGGAAAATTACAATGGGGTTTTACTGCAACTAATGGTGAGGCCTATGAACCTAATCTGATAGCCTTTGAATCAATTCCTTCTTCAGTTGAAGCTGAAGTAACTTCAGATATTAATGATGAGACGCAGAATAAATTGATTCAAACTGACACTAATGATAAAAACGTTAGTTCTGGCGATAAATTGGCTATCAATTACCATCTGAAGTACGATAGCGGAAATGATAAGTGGAAAAATGATGTGGCTACTTTGCAATTGCCAAGTGATGTTACCTATATCAATGGCAATCAAGAGATTGGTTATATTACTTACGACGACGGTAGCGACGAACCTATCTATGCCAGTGAATTAGATACATCCACTAATACTTTGACGCATACGATTGGAAAAGATTTATCCAGCAGCGCACCAACGAAGGCAACTATTACGATTTACGGTATCGCAAATGATGTTACCGCTAACACTAAGGTAGCTTCACAACGTTCTAAGTTTGAAAGCGACAATTTGATTACGAATGCCGATACGCCTGAATTCACTATCAAAAAAGTCAAACCAATCAATCTTAGTTTGACTCAAAATAATATATCAGTGGGAAATGACCAAGATGCCGGTATTTTAGGTAACGTTACGTACACCGATCAAAGTACCGTCGATAATTCACAAGTTACGGTTCATGCAAAGTTGAATGGAACAAATTTAGACGATTTCTTGTTGAGTGATAGTACTAATTTGAATAATGCGACAAGTGGCAGTTTAAACTTCAAGATTCCTTCTGCTGAATTGACTAAAGAAACCAATACTTTGGAAGTTTACGTTGAGGACAGCGATGATAATCAGTCGACCACTTCAACGGTCATTATCACTAAAAAGGGAGGTTTAGCCTTAGCTGTTGATGATTATTCTTTCGGCAGCATCAACCAGGTGACAGCTTCTTCGTTGATTCCTCGAAAAGGCGTTTGGAACATTTTGGTAAAAGATAGTCGTAAAAATGGTACGAAGGATGCTTGGAATTTATCCGCTCAAACTTCGGGACTATATTCTGGCAGCAAGCCTTTCAAGGGAAATATCGTTTTTAAAAAATCTAATGGAATTGAAAATCTTTTGACTGACCAAGGTAAAATACCAATTGCCAATGGCTATAAAACCCAAGATGGTGAGCAGACGACTAATGTTGGCCGTTCGTGGAATGATTCGGAAGGTCTGATGTTAAAAACTAATGGCGTCAATGCAGTTGGTCAATACTCTGGTGAAATGAACTGGACTTTGTCAGATTCCGTATAAAACAAAAAAAAGCTTGAAAACATAGCATATGAGGGCTTACGTTTTCAGGCTTTTTCCGTTGAAAGGGTAATACTACTAGTATTTTTGATTTGAAGCAATTGTTTTGCTCAAATTCGATTAAGACTTGGCAGCAATAATTTTATTTAATTTTAAGTTGATTACTAAAGCAGCAATAGCAAAAATTGAACTACCAATGCCAACAGGTGACAATCCCCAATTGCCGACGATGACAGAGCCGACCGCTGATCCTAGTGAAATCCCAATATTTGAGAAGACGGGATTGAGTGAAGATGCTAAAGTTACAGCTTGTGGATAAGAATCCTTAGCCGTGTTTAAAAAGTGAATCTGGATAGGCGAGTTGATGAGATACATGATTACGCCGACCATCAACAAATTGATAATGCCAAGATACTTGTTTTGAATAAAGAATGGCAAAATCAAGAAGACGACGATTTCAAATAAGTAAACTTTAGGCATAATTTTCAAACCGCCGTGATCAGAAATCCGTCCTGATAGTTGGTTGCTGATAAGTGAAGTCACACCGAAAATAACTAAGAATACTGATAAGCTCTTAGCTGGAAATCCGAGAGTGCCATACATTGGTTGCAAGTATGTGTAAGTTACATAAATTGCCGACATAGCGAAGAATGGCAATAAGATTCCAAAGGAAATCCTCGAATCCTTGAGTAATTCAAATTGACTGCGCAAAGGACTAGTTTGTCCCTTGAAGTCTTTTGGCAAAGAAACCATCATCAAAATTAATGTAATGATGCTGACGCCAGTAATCAAGAAAAAAGTAACTCTCCAATCAAAGACTGAACTGATAGCCGTACTCAAAGGTACTCCGATAACTGAGGCAATACTGAAGCCGGAGAAAATCCATGATACGACGAATCCCTGTTTTTCCTTAGGTGCGATTACGCTGGAAAAAGTCATGGATAAAGAAATAATAGCACCAGCCACTGAAGCGGAAATCACTCTTGAAATTACCAGAATAGGATAATTTGAAGCAAAACCGCTGAGCGTGTTTCCGAAAATAAAGATAATCGTTAAAACTATAAGAGAATAGTAGCGATTAAAATTACCAATCAGAGAAGTTATGATTGGAGTACTAATAGCATAAATAATCCCGAAGGCAGTTACTAGTAGACCAACATTTGCGATTGAAACATGATAGGTTTGGGAGATATTTGAAAGAATCCCCATAACTAAAAATTCATTATTACCTAGAATAAATGAAAGTAAAACTAGGATAATTGTTTGAGCTTTAAAGTTACGCATAGTTTGCCCGCTTTCCGAGAAATTTAATCCCCTTATTTTTTTATAAAATGCTTTATGGCTAAATATTAGCCAATAAGCAAACGAGAACTAATATATCATCAGACAACGACCCAAGTCAAAGAAAAAAGTCCTGCTGAAATTTTTAATAATTCCAGCAGGACTTTTAAATTTTCTAATTGCTATCGCCAAACAATTGCAAGATACTCAAGAACAAGTTAATGAAGTCAAGTACGAGGTTGACTGAAGCAAACAAGGCAATAGCGCCAAGACTTTCAGAACCAGCATTGTTTTGATAAATCCGTTTGATATTTTGTGAATCAAAAGCAATGTAGAACAAGAAGATAATGATGATTGCGGCACTGATAAACATCATCAATGGAGCACTCTTAAATAAGAAAATATTTAAAGCTTCAACAACGATAATTGAAATAAGTCCAATCATCAAAGTTCTGCTCCACTTCGTTAAATCCTTTTTCATTGTGAAACCAACTACTGCGGAAACCACGAAGATAGCTGATGTCACGGTTAATGTTTGAATAATACTCTTAGCAGAATAAATGTAAAAGATTGGTACACCGATAAACGATAGGGCAAACAAGAATCCTAAATAACTAATAAAAGTTAAGAAGTATGATCTTGCTGCGAATCTTCCACATAAACTAATGAAGGCGATTGGCACACCAATCATTAAAATCATCGAAATAATTCGGTGATTTGCCATGCCTTGGAATAAGGCCATCGAAAGGCCAGTATTCTTGGCAATTGCTTGGGCGCAAATCATCCAAAAGGCAATTCCTAACCCAGTGTAAAGATAAACTAGGGAAGTGAACTTAGCCAAACCTGCAGATTTTACTTTATCTATAGATTGCATTTATATTCCTCCTCATTTTAATATCTAACATTTATTGTACAATATAATAACATTTCTCGCCTAATCTTTACCATTAAACGTTTTTTAGTTTATCATCGAAGTGTAACAGAAAGGAGTATCGTATTGATGACAATTCTAGTTGATAAGAAGAAAAAACTTTTTACGTTGCAAACTAAGAACACTACTTATCAAATGAAAGTAGGAAAATTTGATCATCTTTATCACATTTATTATGGGAAGAGAATTGACCATCAAGATTTATCGTATCTAATGTATAACGGACCATCGCATTATGTACCGTACCCTCACGAAGCCAAAAACAGAGTTGGCTCATTGACCTTGTTATCTCAAGAATATCCAACAGTCGGTACTGGCGATTTAGGTAGCGTTGCCTTAGACTTGGAAAATTACGACGGTACTCGAGTTGTTGATTTGAAATATAAGAACTTCGAAGTAATCAATGGTAAATATAGTCTTGAAAAATTACCAACATTTTATGCTAATAATGGCGAAGCTCAAACTTTAAAAATTACTTTAGTCGATGATTTGACTGGCATCGAAGTTGAATTGTTCTATGGCGTCTTCGGCAATAACGACGTTATTACTAGAGCGGCAAGAATGAGCAATTTAGGCAAGAAACCAATCAAGATTCACAAGATGCAATCAATGTCTTTGGATTTAATTTTTGGACAGTACGGATTTAGTCCACTTTCATGGACGTTGGGGTGCTGAACGTAATTATGAACGTTTGCCACTATCGCATAATGTAACAAGTTTTGGTTCTAATTACGGAGTTTCTAGCTCAAAAGAAAATCCCGGGTTCTTGTTGGTTGGCAAGAACACTAATGAAACTGACGGTTATTGCTACGGTTTTAATTTGGTTTATAGTGGAAACTTTCGGGCCACTGCTGAACAAGGAGCTTTGGGGCAAAGTCGTGTCACTTTAGGCTTAGGCGATGACCAATTTTCATGGAAATTAGAGCCGGGTGAACTATTCGAAAGTCCAGAAGCTGTCATGAGTTTCTCAGGTTATGGGATGACGAACTTATCGCATAATTTCCACGATGTTATTCGTAATAACCTCTGTCGCAGCAAGTATGAAAAAGCTAGACGGCCAGTTTTAGTCAACAACTGGGAAGCTACTGAATTTGATTTCACTGGCAAGAAGCTTTTGCAGATTGCTAAGGCTGCTAAAGGTATCGGCGCTGACTTGTTCGTAATGGATGACGGCTGGTTCGGCAATCGTTACGATGATAATCGAGCTTTGGGCGACTGGTTCGTCAATGAAAAGAAGCTTGGTTGCAGTCTCAATGAATTAGTTAAGAAGATAAACGCTATGGGGCTCGACTTTGGTATGTGGTTCGAACCGGAAATGATCAGTGAAGATAGTGAACTCTATCGTCACCACCCAGATTGGGCTTTGAACTTCCCACAACGTAAAGCCTTGTTGGACCGGAATCAACTAGTCCTCGACCTGTCTAGAGAGGAAGTTCGTGATTACTTATTCGAACGTATCTCAGCTGTTTTGGACAGCGCCAATGTTAGCTATATCAAGTGGGATATGAATCGTCCCATCACTGATTGGTACTCAAAGAACTTGACTAAGGGCCGTCAAGGCGAATTGCAACACCGTTATATCCTTGGCTTGTACGAATTGTTCGGTCGAGTAACGAGAAAGTACCCTGACGTTTTGATTGAAGGCTGTTCAGCTGGCGGTGCTAGATTTGATTTAGGGATGTTATCATATGAACCACAAATTTGGACATCTGATAACACTGATCCAATCAATCGTCTTGGCATCCAATACGGAACTAGTTTCTTCTATCCAGTTTCTGCCATGGGTTCACATATTTCCGACAGTCCTAATCAACAAAACGGTCGTGTAACGCCATTTTCAACTCGGGCAGCTGTAGCGATGTGTGGAACCTTCGGCTATGAATTGGACATCACTAAATTTAGCGACGAGCAAAAAGAACAAGCTAAGAAATACACCAAACTTTATAAGAAAGTCCAAGACATGACGTGTAATGGGGATTATTATCGTTTAGCTAGTCCATTTGACCGCTCAAATGATTTAGTCGCTTGGCAAGTCGTCTCTAAAGATAAGTCGGAGAGTTTCTTGACTGTTGTAGTCACGAATGTTGTCGCCAATGCTTCATTTGTCTACGTTCAATTACGGGGACTCGAGGCATCTGACAATTATGAAGTTAATGGAGAAATTTATTCTGGAGCAGCCTTGATGAATGCTGGCTTGAAGTTAGGTCGGTTCAAGGGTGATTATCCTTCACAACAAATCTATATTAAAGAAGTTTAAATTTGAAGATAGCTGGACCACAGTTGTTCAGCGAATAGATCTAGCAGTCAATTCTGATGCTAGGTCTATTTTTTACCACTTGGGATTTTAGTTTGACCGCTTAGGCAAATAAGCTATACAGAGTTACTGGAATGTGGTGTAATACTTTTAACGAAAGGTGGCGTTGGTCGTGAAAATCAGGTTGGATATTTCTGCAGGATATCCCGAAAAAGAAATAGTTATCAAAGCTAATAAAAAAGATGCTGAAGTGGATGAAATAGTTAATACTTTGCAAAATATCGCGAGTAAATTCAATCAGCTGACTGGATTTATTGGTGAGACAGCTTATTCTTTGGAATTAAAGGATATTCTGTTCTTTGAAACCAATGATCGTAATGTTTATGCGCACACGATCGACAATGCCTTTTTGATTCACTATCGTTTGTACGAATTGGAGGAGAACCTGCCAGATAACTTTTTGCGAGTTTCAAAATCTTCTATTTTAAATGTAGATGAAATCTTGTCCTTAACCAGTTCAGTGACTGGGAATCTGATACATTTTAAAAATACGTACAAGACGCTTTATGTTTCGCGAAGATTTTTAAAAAATTTGAAAAATAAATTAAATCGAAAGAGGGTTTAAAGATGAGAAATAGAAGTCGAATCTTTTGGGGTTTATTTCTACTAGTAAGTGCAGCTATTTTAATCGTCAGCCAGTTGCATTTATTGACCTACACATTTACTTTTTGGACGATTGTCGCAACCATTATTTTGGTAGCGTTCTTGATTAAGAGTCTGACGTATTTTTCCGTTTCTGGAACAGTCTTCTCCCTAGCGTTTTTAGCAATTCTTTATGCTAAACCATTAGGAATCGCTAGTTTGAGTGCTTGGACGATTCTTGGTGCCGCATTACTGATTTCAATTGGATTGTCGCTGATTTTTCGCCCTTTTTTAGCTAGGCACCGCCCCTGGATGAAAAAAATTTATAAGTATAAATATCAATGGAACGGCAAAGGTGATTTTAACTCCGATGTAAAAACAGTCGATGACCCCGATGTTGAAGTGGATGTCAAAATGGGCAATAGCACGCGATATGTGGAATCAAATGACTTTAAGAGTGCTGATATCAATGTCGAAATGGGCAACGCTAAAATTTATTTTGAACACGTCAACGTCCAAGATACAGCAGTTATCAACGTCAACGTTTCCTTAGGTGCAGCCGAGTTATACGTACCGCGTGATTGGAATATCATCAATGGACTGGATAATAATTTGAGCAATATCTCCGAAAATGGTGTTAGAAAAGTTGATGTTGATAGTCCTAATGTTACTGTGCAGGGATTGGTTTCCTTGGCTAATTTGAAGATTACTTATATTTAATGGTAGGAAATTTCCTCTTTGATGTCCCTTTTGAGATATTTTAGGGGAATTTTTAAATTTATAATTGCTAGATTTTGTTGCTAGTTTTTTTAGAATAATAGATAATTCATTTATCATCAAACTATTCAAAAACATCTAGTAAAGGAAAATAAGTCAGATGGAAATGTTGGAACCTATCAATACAGATTACAGTTATGGCCATTTAACGAAAGTTCAAAGAGCAGAGATTATTAAGAAGTTAACAGAATCTCAAAAACAAACTATTGAACAATATAAGAGATATAAAGTTAATTCGATGTTACTGAATCAATTCAATAAAACAGGAACAGAATGGAAATTTTTAGAAGAAAAGATTAATTGGAACTTTAACCAATCTAATCCAAATGAATCTAATTTACATTGTTCATGTGGACGAGGAGTTAAATATCTCTATGTTTGCAAGTCAAAAAACAATCAAGAAATAAAGTGTTTTGGTAAAAACCATTTAGAACAAGAAGCTGGCATTGGATCAAATGTGTTGCAAGATATAAGGAAAGAAAAGCATAAAATTGATCGTGGTTTAGATGAAATAGTGATTCGAGTTGATGGAGATGTATTCTTTCCCACAGAACCATATGAGTTTCTTAAAAAGAATAGAATGTTGGATATTCTTTTTTCAAAAGAAAGGATGGAATATCTGAAAGAATTTAGTCGTGAAGGATTGCCTATTTATCGCGAAGATGAGAACAAGATGATTAAAGAGTTTAATCGAATTCTAGAAAAAGTTAAGGAACAAAAGCATCAAAAGTGGTTAAAGACTACTGAAGGTATTCAATATTTAAAAGAACAGGTAATTAAGAAAAAATATAATGAAGAACAAGAAATAATACGAATAGAACGCCAGAAAATATGGTTAAATAATAATGATTGGTTTAACGAGCAAAAAAATTTTGAAAGAAAATCAGATAATAAAGAAACAACAATATTCACACTAAAAAAACGAACTATCGATAATGCAAAAGTGACATTTAACCAGGTACTTATCCATCATAATGACGTAACTGAAAAATATTGTATTGAAAGTAATTGTGATATGGATGCTTTGATTATTAATGGAATGTTTGATGGTGGATCCGTTACTAATGGAAAAACGATTATTCCCCAAGAAACTGTGATTAGATTGTTAAAAATGCTCAATAAAAAATTTGAATATGATATAAATGGGCTTGAAAAAAGAGTCGATGAAATATATGGAATTTTAGAACATGAGGGTATTATTAAAAAAAGCAAAAATAGATTCATAGCAAATTACTAGAGATTTTTGAAAGAATATATACTAATGAAAATGGTTCTAAACGACAGAAAATAAAATTGCAAAAAAAGGCATGATTCAGATTGAACACCTGAATCATGCCTTTAAATTTAAAAGCCTATATTGTTAGGAGATAACATATTATCTATTGTTTTTTTGAAAACATTAAATTTTATAGTAAGTGAATACCGTTAGCATCGCATTTATCACGTAAGTCTTGTGGCCAAACTGCAGCTTGGACTTCACCAACGTGAGCTTTGCCTAATAACAACATGCAAAGACGTGATTGTCCGATACCACCACCAATTGTGTATGGTAGTTCGCCAGCTAGTAACATTTTGTGGAATGGCAATGTCGCACGATCTTCAGCATGTGCCATCTTCAATTGTTTCTTCATTGATTCTTCACTGACACGAATACCCATACTTGAAATTTCTAGGGCGTGTTGGAGAGGTTCATACCAGAACAAGATATCACCGTTTAATTTCCAGTCATCATAATCAGGGGCACGGCCGTCGTGACGTTTACCACTCTTCATAGGTCCACCGATTTGCATTAAGAAGACGCAGCCAAGTTCTTTACAGATAGCATCTTCACGTTCCTTAGGTGTCTTATCGGGCCAACGGTCTTCTAGTTCTTGAGTTGTAACGAACTTAATCTCATCAGGTAGATGGTGAACGGCTTTAGGAAATTTATACCAAACTTCGTGTTCCATGTGTTTGATAACTTTGAAAATTTGTTTAACAGTACTTTCGAGTGTTGCGGTTGTTCTTTCATCCTTAGCAATAATTTTTTCCCAATCCCATTGGTCAACGTAAATTGAGTGGATGTTGTCGAGATCTTCATCTTTTCTGATGGCGTTCATGTTTGTGTAAATGCCTTCGTGCATATCAAAGTGATAACGTTTCAAGGCAAGACGTTTCCATTTAGCTAGAGAATGGACGATTTCAATAGTTTCGCCGGGAATTCCTTTCATGGTGAAGGAAACAGGTGATTCGACACCGTTTAGGTTATCATTCAAACCAGTACCTTTTTCGACCATCATTGGTGCTGACAAGCGTGATAAATTAAGTTCCTTACCAAATTCATCTTGGAAAGTTTCACGGATGTATTGGATAGCTTTTTGTGTTTCTTTAACAGATAGTTTTGGATCGTAGTCCTTAGGTATAATTAGGTTCATAGTATTTTCCTCCATTTTTGCCGACCTTTGGTCAACCATATTCATAGCAAAATAAAAAAAGTCTTTCATCTCAGTTATTAAATTAATAATAACTGGGACGAAAGACTTTTTCGCGGTACCACCCAAGTTGCCTATTTAAAAAAATAGACCACCTCAATAAGAGCACTAACATGCTCCACCGTTGGTAACGTACCGGTTAACGTCTGTACTTACTTTGACAAAAGTCATTTTAGCCAGAAACATAAGAAAGTGTTTTTCAGAAATTCCATTTACTAATTGGGTTCTCACCATTCCCAACTCACTGTCAGTGTGAAAAAACTTACTCTTCTTTCTTGTCGTTTTTATCTTGTGACACCTATATTAGCATGTTTTACAAAAATGTAAATAATTAAATTTGATTTTTATTAATTTTGGCATTCTTTATGAGACGGCTCTTAATGAAGAAAAAAGAAAATAAATTGTTTAAAAAAGAACATACGTTCGTGTTAAATGATATAATGAATTCAACTTCAAATAAAGGACCAGACTGGTATGGGAGTATCTAATTCACAGAAATATACGATTACTAAACATGCGGCTAAAAGAATTCACACTCGCTTTAATATTTCCTCAACTCAAATTAGAGGTTGGGTATCAAATTTTTTAAGTGAAGCAACCTTTTTTCAATATTCTGATGAAGAGTCTGATAAATCTGTTCAAATTTTTAAAAAGGGTGATGTATTAGTAGTTTTAAATGTTGAAAATTTTACTATTATTACGGCTTATCCGTATAATCCATTTAATAAAACAAATGGATTGAGTAAGGATACAGTAGATAAACTGCAACCGTCATTGGATAAAATTGTTGCAGAGGAAAAAATTCGATTGCGAAATGATTTAGATGGGATGATGATCGATTT
Source organism: Companilactobacillus halodurans (assembly GCF_009600995.1). Taxonomy (NCBI): domain Bacteria; kingdom Bacillati; phylum Bacillota; class Bacilli; order Lactobacillales; family Lactobacillaceae; genus Companilactobacillus; species Companilactobacillus halodurans. The sequence goes on from NZ_VDFO01000017.1 coordinate 29,636, forward strand.
ACAATTATCATTTCAAGCTTTTCAAAATCATCCTAAATCTGAAGTTTTGCTAAAGAAATATATCCGTTCCTTGAAAAAAATTAATTCACGAATTGAGACTAGTAAGGCTCTGATTGGTGATATTGAAGGACTGAAGGAATAATAAAAACTGGCTAATAATTACTAACCAGTTTTGCTTGATTTATTCTTCTGTTAAAGCTCTATATAAACTTAAATTGACTTCATGTTCTAATCTGATGGTAAATTCAATTAGTTTAGTTATTTTTCCATCAGTATTTTTTGCGGTTGTATTTTCGGCTGTAAGAACTTTAGCAGAACCCAAATAGTAAAAATCATTGCCCTCACGCTTATCGTCATCAGATTTCTTAACAAATAGTTGAATCATACCGAATTCTTTATGTTCAATTACTTTATGTTCGGTAGCGCTTGAGGTGGAACGACCGCTTTTTGAAAACCAACGCATGGTTGAACGATCAAGAAAAGCATCCTCATATGCTAATTTATTTGAGAACTTTTCAGTTTTTTCCAATGCTATAAATACAGGAAGAAATTTACCATCAGGACGCATGATGTAACCACCGACATTTTGAGGATTTTGTTCATTTTCCCAATTCAATAATTTAATGACATCGGATCGATAATATTTTTCTCCAATTTTGAATCGTTTTATGTAGGCAGTATCTTTTTTGTTAAGTTCCAAAAGATTAACATCAATAGCGTCAATAAAGTACTTGGTAAATGCTTTTGACTTTAAAGCAGATTCAAATTTAGGAGTAAATTTCCAACAATGATTATCGCGGTTGATTATTGAGATTTGACCATATTTCTTTTGATTTTTCTTCATGAAGTACTCTAAGTTAAGAATTCTTTCAGCATTATTTAATGAGTCGCCATCAAAGAAAATATTTTTTGATTTAAGTTCTGAAATAATGCTTTCATCGGTTAAGAAGGTATTATTTAATAAATCCCTTAGTATCAAGGCTTCCAAGGGACGCTTAGATACGGTTATTTCTTTAGAAATAAATTTTAAAAAGATGGATTGTTCTTCATTAAGTGAATCAATAGGATTATTTTCAAATTTTACTTGCATATAATACAAACTATCAAATTTTCGTATTATATCTGGTACAGCAATATTTCCCATTTTGTAAAAATCAACCAACATAGGTGGGCGTAATCCAATTTTATCTTTAAGATTGTTGTACGCATTTTTAAATCTTTTCATTTCGTTTAAACGAACATTAGAAACAGCTTTTAAAACACGTTTTCGGGCAATTTCTTCAAAATTTATTGTCGAAACACCAGAAATACTGGGACTGATAATTTGTTTTCGAATTTTTTCTTTATTACTTGTGTGAGAACGATCAAATGCCATTGGGATCATATAATTTTCATCATAATTTCCAATGAAATCTAAAATTGTAACAGATTCTTTTCCTACGTATTTTCGTAAACCTCGACCAAGTTGTTGTAAGAAAATGATACTAGATTTAGTAGGACGCATCATGACGATTTGATTTAGACAGGGTATATCGACACCCTCATTAAAAATATCGACTGTAATAATGTATTGTAGTTCACCATCAGTTAACTGGCTAACAGCATTTTCTCTAGTCTGGACTGTATCAATAGCTGATACAAACTTTGTTCTAATTCCACGAAGATTAAGCTTGGTTTCCAATTCACGTCCTTCTTCGACACGACTAACAAATATTAATCCATGAACATTGTCATCTCGAGGACCATAATATTTAGCTTTAGCAATTATATAATCCACACGTTCATCGGAAACAAGGTAACGTAGAGTAGTTTTGTCATCTATAATTTGACCATCTTTTTCATAATCAGTTACTCCAATATAGTGAAAAGGTGTCAACAAATCGTTATCGAGTGAATCTAATAAAGAGATTTCGTATGCTAAATGATAATTAAAATAAGCATAAACATTTGTTCCGTCAGTTCGTTCAGGTGTAGCCGTCATGCCAAGCATAAATTTAGGCTTGTAAAAATCCATTAACTTTTGATACATACTTTGTTTTTTACCAGGTAGATTTTGACTAACACGGTGAGCCTCATCGATAATAATATAATCAAATCTTGTTGCTCCCAGTTGTTTACAAATTGAATCTTTAGAAATCATATTAACTGTTGCAAAGAGGTAGCGAGCATCCAAATCTTTTTGGCCACCGCTTAGAATGCCATAATCACTATTAGCACCGCCTAGAATTTCCTGAAAACTAGTCATTGCTTTACGAAGGATTTGTTCTCTGTGAACAACAAATAAAACCTTTTTAGGATTACATTGTTGAACATCAAACGCAGCTAAGTAAGTTTTACCAGTACCTGTTGCGGCCACAACTAATCCTTTTTTAGCATGTTCTTTTTCACGAAGATGCTTTAACGCTTCTAAAGCAGGCTTTTGCATATCATTTGGAGTAATTCCACTTGGCTCAGAAACTTTTGTAGTAGTTGGTGATAATGTGTAAGTTCTAGGTTGCCAATTATCTCGATAGTTATTTATCCAACTTGGTGTTAATGGAATTGCTTGATTCCAAAGGCTGTCTAATTCTCTTTTGACATCATGAACAATATCTCCTTGGTCAGTAGAAGTTACTCGTAAATTCCATTCAAAATTTTTCTTCAAAGCATTTTGAGTTAAATTGGCGCTTCCAATAAGAATACTTTCATATTCTGCATGATTGAAATAATAAGCTTTGGTATGAAATCCGCTTTGCTCGAGGACTCGTACGTCTAGATTTGGAATGTGCAATAAATCGTCAAAAACATCAGGATTATTAAATTCCAAATAAGTTGAGGTAATTAGTTGACCCTTTATTCCATGGGTTGATATATCAGCTAATGTACTTTTTAGATCTAATAAACCGCCTAAAGTAACGAATGCGACGGCGATACGAAAAGATTTGGCACTACGAAGTTCTTCTTCTAACGTGTCCAAGATAGTACCATTGTGGTTAGTAACTAGTGCCGGCTGATATTGCTCTAATGCTTGTGTCGAATTATCAATGAATCCGAAATTAAGACCTTTAGAAATTTCCTTATCAGTATTCATAGTTAAAACCAGTCTTTGCCAATGCTTTAATTACAGAAACGTCACTTGGAGCCCATGATAGTTCAAGAGCCTCCCTTGGAGAAACCCAACGTAATTCATCATGAGCGATAGTTTTAGTAATATCACTATCCAAGCGGACATAATAACAATGTAGTACGACCTCACCAAATTTTAATTCAGCGATTCCATCGATTGAAAATTTATCAAACACAGTTGCTTTTGCACCAAATTCCTCTTGAAGCTCACGAGCCATAGCTTCCTTAGGAGTTTCTGATGGTTCAATTTTACCGCCAGGAAATTCCCAGTACCCACCTAAAACCCGATTAGATGCACGTTGGGCGGCAAGTAATTTACGGTCTTTAATAATAATTGCCCCAACAACTTGAATTTTACTCATACGACCACTCCTAATTAATGATTATTCAATAACTCAAGTATATCAAAAGTGAAGAAAACAGCTTTAGAAATCAGAATAAATAAAAGTTAAAATATGCAAAAACCTCAAGCTCACATTGAACTTGAGGTTTTTGCATTATTAACGATACAGTGAAATCACAGAATAATTTTTAAGATAGAAATTGATGAATTCATGAAATATGGATACTTACGAAAATTATTTTTAATAATATTTCCTTAATACCTAAATTTAAGGCCCTAAATCCCTTGTCTCACGCCGTATTTTGTAAGATCATATTATATAAGTGAAAAATAATAATATAAAATATACAAATTTAGCTCGTCAATTCTGAAAACTAATTGTAATAGAGCTTTTGGGGATAAAAATATGTCTAGTTTAGAGAATTTAATTCATGCTTATACAAAAAATTTAGATAGTTACTTAAAAATAGAAACGGGAAATATATATACAATTCCATTTTCTCAAAGGAAATATGAATGGCGTAAGCAAGAAGTTTCAAGATTATTTAAAGATTTAACCTCTTTATATGAAACTACAGTGAAGAAATGCATATGCTTAACTTTTTTACATTTTCTAAGGATGATAATGGGGATCTTAGAATATTTGATGGTCAGCAAAGAACTGTAACATGTATGCTCATCTTGGCTGTTATAGCTCAAAAAATTTATAGAAATGGAAAAGTTGATGCCGCAAATCAGATACACAGCTCTTATTTTTATAAAGAAGATGCTTTACGTAAAATAAAATCACAAAAGAAATTAAAGTTTGACTCTGAAGATGATGATGATTTCTTTTATAAAATCACGGAAAAGGATTTTGATATTAGTAAAAATATCTCAACCGTATTAAATACCAATAAACTATATGGTAATAAAAAGAATATGGCTGTAAATATTGTTTACATAAATGATTTATTAGATGATTTCATTAAGGACAATAGTAATGTCGATTTGATTGATTTAAGTACTTCAATAACTGATAAAACTTTTTTAGTTGAATTTATAGCTGATACTGAAGAAATTGCGTTAAGTATGTTTGAATCATTAAATAATACCGGAAAGAGTATTGAAAAGTATTATGTATTAAAAAATGATTTGGTTAAGTGTTTAGGTGAAGATGAAGTTAAGAACAATTGGAATCAAATTGACTTTAACTTGAGTGATCTAAGCACTAATTCATTCTTAATATCAGTTGCGACTTTATTTGCTGGTAAAACCACATCAAGTAAACTATTAGATAATTTGTATAAGGATGTAGATAAAGATTCAGCTTCTGAAATGAAGGAATTGTTGAGAAAATTAAAAATAGCATCAGAATATTTTTCTGAAATATGTAATCCTAGTCAAATGGAACATCCAGATAAAAATGTTCTGAAAAAATTTAGGAGTTTATCAGATCACATATCTTTATTTGGTATGAGGCAGCACAGGCCCATTATATTAGCCATGCTTATGAAAAATTTTGATTTAGCTGAGGTAAATAGCGTTCTTGATGCTGTATTAAAATTAACAATTAAGAATTTTTATTTTGATGAGAGAAAAGCAAATACGATTGAGAAGAAATTTGCAGACTTAGCTAAAAATGTATATAACGATGATATTGCGGTTAATAGTATTATTGAAGCAATTTCGAAGTTATTCATTGATGATGGTGAGTTAAAGAAAGCTATTTTAAGGAAAAATATAGTTCAAAATAGAAAAATTTCTTATATCTTAAGAAGAACCTATAATTATGGGCTTAAAAAAGGGGAGCTAGAAGTTAGTTCTGAAAATAATGATGTCGAACATATTATGCCTCAAAATCCCAAAGCTAATAGCCAATGGATCAAGTGGTTCCCTGAAGATGACGTCAGGGAAAGATATACTTATTCAATTGGTAATTTAACATTATGGTTGGATTCAGATAATCGTAGAGTCAAAAATGCAGAATTTAGTGCTAAGGCTATATCTTACAAAGATAGTGCTTTGCCAGAAAACAAAGTAATTGCTAAGAATTCCAAATGGACTGAGTCTGAAATAGATGAACGTTCAAATAGAATGGCAGATGCAATAATAAAAGCTTTAAATTAAATTACGCAAGAAGTCTACCCTAGTAGCAAATCAAAAAAATTAAACAACAATTTTCCACCATATAAAATAATAATCACGCCACAAATTAAATTAATAATTCGCAGAACTTTTGCATTAAATTTATCTTTAAATTTAGAAACAATAAAACTTAAAAGAATAAACCAAACTGCAGAGGCAATCCCAACTCCAGCGATAAAGATTGGATAACTGTAATTAGGCAGAGTAACTTGAAAGGCGCCAAGCATCATCGAACCATCAATAATAGCCTGTGGATTGAACCAAATAACCACAAAAGCTGAGGAGATAGTTTTAAAAATGGTCATTTCATTTTGAGAACTACTGATATCGTTAGTTTGTGATCTAAGCAAATTAATACCCATGAAAATTACGATTAAACTGCCAACCAATAAAATAATCAGTTGTAGCCATTCAAACTTTTTCATAATAGCGCCAATTCCAAAAAAACAGGCAAAAGCCAGCGTGACGTCAAAAAAGATAATAATTAAAGCGGTTAATAATGATTTTTTCCGAGACTGTGTTAAAGCAGCGTTTATGACAAATAAATTTGCTAAGCCAATTGGTGCATCATAGGCTATCCCCATTGTTAGTCCTTGTAAGAAAAAGTTCATGATTAATCTCCCTCATCAATCAAAGTAAACACACAATATTAATTATATCGGTTATTAGGATTAAATGTGGATGAGCTAAATAAACTATAAGTCAAAGATCAATAATTCAAAGATAATTATTGGTCTTTTAGTTTTCTAAAATTTAACCCTCAATAAGGCTTTTAAATTTGACGAAATGAATCCGCTTGAATTAAAATTTTAGCTAGTGTAATATTTTTTTAATAATTCAAATTAATTTAATTATTCATCGGAGGGTTTGATATTTTCAGACCGGATAAGATGCTATCCAGCCTTGGCTGCTTAGCGTCTTTTTTTAACTAGATGGATGAGAACAAGAGGGGGTTCTAATGAAAGTATTAATGCCGTATCTTAAGCGCTATCGCAAAGATGTTTATATTGCTTTGATATCTATTGTTGCTTTAGTGTTTGCAACGCTTTGGCAACCGCGTTTATTGCAGGTGGTCATGAATGCAATTTTGAAAGGTGACAAAGCTACCATTTTTCAACAAGGCATCTTTTTGATTGGATTAGCTGTGATTGGGATTATTGCGGGGATAATCAATACGATTTATTCAGCTCGGTTGGCTTTAGGCGTAGCAACGGACTTGCGAAGCGACTTATATAATCAAGTGCAATCATTTGCTTATGCTGATGTTGAAAAATTCTCTGCATCTAACTTAGCAGTGCGGATGACTAACGATATTAATCAAGTTCAACAAATTGTGATGGCAGGATTTCAACAAATTAGTCGGATTCCACTGTTATTTTTAGGCGCATTTATTTTGGCAATGGTCACCATGCCACAACAATGGTGGATTCTTGTAGGAATGATGATAATTGTTTTCGCTGTTACTTGGTATTCATATCAAAAAATGAGCGATTATTTCACGCAGACGCAAGAAGATATCGATGACGTCAATACGGTAGCACGTGAAAATCTAATGGGGATTCGTGTTGTTAAATCATTTGTCCAAGAACCAAACGAGATTTCCAAATTTTCTAAAGCTTCTGATAGATTGACTGGTGTTACAGCAAAAATAGGTTACAACTTTGCTATTTTAATGCCAGCTTATTTCCTGACAGCCAATATTGCTGTCGTCTTATCAGTTTATCTAGTTGGACAAAATTTGACCACGCATCCAACCTATTTAGCTGCTATCACAAGTTTTATTTCATATGTTATGCAAATTCTATTTGCCGTAATCAACGGTGGTTTCTTAATGATTGCTGCTTCAAGAGCTAATATCTCGTTGGGCAGAATTGGCGAAGTTTTAAAAGCCAAGCCAAGCATGACTTATGTAAAAGGCGACCGTGGTCCTGTGGAAGGCGATGTTGAATTTGACCATGTTACTTTCACTTACCCTGGAGATGACGCGCCAACTTTGAAAGATATTAATTTCAAAGTGAAGGCCGGAGAAATGATTGGCGTTGTCGGGGCAACTGGTTCAGGTAAAACAACTTTGGCACAGATGATTGCTCGTTTGTACGACCCCGATGAAGGTTCTGTAAAAGTTGGTGATACTGATGTACGGCAGCTTCCAGAAAAATCTTTACTTGAGACGGTTGCTTATGTATTGCAACGATCGACTTTGTTTTCTGGTACCATCTCTGCCAATTTACGGCAAGTGAAAGCTGATGCCACGTCAAATCAAATGCAATGGGCAGCAGGAATCGCTCAAGCTTCAGAATTTATTGAACGATTGCCATTGACTTACGATGCACCGGTCGAAGAACGTTCATCGAATTTCTCTGGCGGACAAAAGCAGCGTTTATCGATTACACGTGGCGTGATTGCTGAACCCAAAATTCTAATTTTAGATGATGCGACATCTGCCTTAGATGCGAAATCTGAAAAATTAGTTCAAGAAGCGCTGGATAAAGATTTGACCAAAACGACAACAATTGTGATTGCTGAAAAAATCTCGTCAATTATGCGTGCTGATCGAATTTTGGTATTGGATGATGGTCGTATCGTTGGCAATGGTACTCACCAAGAGTTAGTCGCCAATAATGCGGTCTATCAACAAATTTATCAAACGCAAAAGGCTAAGGAGGGTGTAAATCATGGGTGATTTAAGAAATGCTGGAAAATATTATTGGCATTACCTAAGAAAATATTGGTTTGGATTCATTATGACGGCCATTCTAATCGGTATTTCGACTGCTTGTATCGTTATTGCCCCCCACTTATCTTGGCCGAGCGGTTTCGGAATTGACGACCTATTTGCAGCAGTGGACTAATGAAGCAACCCGTCAAAATGCCAGTTTAGGAACATTCCATAAGACTTTGTGGATCTATCTTGGCTTATACTTTGGCGATGCTAGTACTTTATTGATAGCTAGTATGATTTTGGCTCGGATTACCGCCTACTCAACAGGTACGATGCGTGTCGGGTTATTTCGCAAGATGCAACGGATGCAAGTTCGTTATTTTGATTCCCACAGCAATGGCGATATTCTTGCTCGGTATACTTCTGATTTAGATAATATTTTTAACGCTATGAATCAAGCATTAATTGATATTTTCTTGGCAATTGCCCAATTTATTGGAATACTGATCGTTATGTTCGACCAAAATACCACGATGGCCTGGGTCACAATGGGAACAACTCCCATCGCTTTGATAGTTGCGGGAATCGTGATGCAAAAAGCTAGCGTAGCGGTCAATCGTCAACAAGATGATGTCGGACAATTGAACGGTTATATCAATGAGCAAGTTACAGCTCAAAAGGTGATTATCACTAATGGTCTTCAAAAAGATTCAATTGCTGGTTTCAAAAAGCATAATCAAAAAGTTCGTAAATCAGCTACTTCTGGTTTGATTTGGTCAGGAATTTTGAATCCATTGATGCAAGGGATGTCGCTACTAAATACAGCAATCGTTATTTTCTTTGGTTCTTGGTTTGCTCTAAATGGAACCTTATCAACTGGAGCTGCCTTAGCATTGGTCGTAGTGTTCGTAAATTATGCGCAACAATATTATCAACCAATCATGTCATTGACGAGTCTTTATGGAATGATTCAGTTGGCAATTACTGGTGCCAGACGAGTGGATGAAGTTAGGAAGCAGCCTGATGAAATTGAGCCGGTTTCCGGAAAAACTTTGCCAGGAATTAAAAAAGAAGTTCAGATTTCGGATGTTCACTTCAGTTATTTACCAGGAAAAGAAATTTTGCACGGTGTCTCGATTTCGGTTCATAAGGGCGAGATGGTAGCTTTAGTTGGACCAACGGGCTCAGGTAAAACAACGGTCATGAATCTTTTGAACCGCTTCTATGATGTTGACAGTGGGAAAATCACGATTGATGGAACCGATGTTCGAGAATTTTCTTTAGATGAATTACGAAGAAATGTCGGAATCGTGTTACAAGATCCACAACTATTTTCAGGTACGATTGCTGATAACATTCGTTATGGTGACCCAACTGCGAATATGGAACGTGTGATTGATGCTGCTAAGCAAGCTAACATTCACGATTTCATTGTCAGTCTTCCAAAGGGTTATGAAACACTGGTGTCAGATGAACAAAGTGTTTTCTCAGCTGGCCAAAAACAATTGATGTCAATTGCTAGAACGATTTTGACTAATCCACAGTTGTTGATTTTAGATGAGGCAACCTCTAACGTCGATACGGTTACGGAAGCTAATATTCAAGCAGCTATGGATCGTGTGATTCAAGGACGGACTAGTTTCGTTATTGCTCACAGATTGAAGACTATTTTAAATGCCGACAAGATTGTCGTTTTAAAAGATGGATCAATTATTGAACAAGGCAATCATGAAGCTTTGTTAGCAGAAAATGGTTTTTACGCAGGTCTTTATCGTGATCAAATGGTGACAAATTAAATAATTAAATGACATTCTCTTTTGAATGTCATTTTTGTTATATCTCTGATTTGAGGGGATAATATTTTTATGAGGAGGTAACGATGAACTTATTTGAAAAAGAATTGATGGATAAAAAGACGAATTATTTCATCATAGATTCTAGTTCCAGTGCTGAACACAATGATGTTGATTTCAAGTATTACAGTTATCAAAATCGTAATAATAATCAGCTCCATAAAAACGATTTGATAATTTATCGTCGTTCAGGCAGTGGATCTGAATGGGGTAATGAATTTTACTTGTATGGTGCTGGTAAATTTGGGGACGTTATTGCTAAAGATCCTCAAAGTGGCAATGACATCGTTGCTATCGAACAACCATATTTGTTTTCGCATCGCTTGATGAAGCAGAATCTTCGTACTTTTGACTGGAAGTTTCGAAAATTTAAAGGCAAGTGGTCCAATTTTTTCAACATGAATGGTATTACTAAAATTACGAAAGATGATTTTGTCGGATTGTTAAGTCGTCAACTTGATATGTCCAAAGAAACAAGCAATTTGTCTCTAGCTGAAGAATCGATTGCTGTTAAATGTTATCAAGCTGAAAGAAAAGAAGCTTATTTTATTGGCGATGAAGTTAAAGGGACTCCGTCTCGAAGAGCTGTTGATAAATTTTTTACCGATAAAGTAAAATTTATTTATCATTATAAATCTGCTTTGACAGGTGATACTGATGAAGACAATTTAGTGGCTGTAAGAATTGTTCCTTGGGAAGATGACCCTAAGATTCGACTTGACCCCCGAAATGGTATTTGTTTAACAAAAAAATTAGCTAAAGCCTTTGTTCAAGGCTATTTCACCTTGACTGATGATGGACGTATCACGCTATCTAATTTGGCATCTGCTGAACCAATAATCAATAAAACACTAAATAAATATAAAAATAGAAAAATATATATGAATAAGCAATACTCTCCTAATAAGAAATATTTAAACTACCATCGCGAACATATTTTTAAAAGATAGAGCTATTGACTTATCAGTGAACGCTTTGTATTATATGTACAACAACTTTTAATTAAGTCCAGCGAGGCTTAGAAAGTAAACAAGTATAGAGAGTAATCTCTAAAACAAAAACTTTCTTTGTCAGCTGGCAGAGAAAGTTTTTTTATTACTATATAATTAATCAACTTAAATTAATTTAATAAAATAGTTGTTTATATTAAAATTATTCTAATTTTACCATTGACGAAGTGCTGAGATGTTTGTATTATAAGAGCAATAACTTTTAAGAAAGTCCAGAGAGGCTCAAAAGCGAATGATAAACGGAGAGGATTCTCCCAAGCTTCGCGTACTGGTAAAAGTTTTAATATTTGAATTTTTAATTGGATCCAGTGAGGTCCCAAAGGTTCAGTCTAAATCAATCGTCAGAGACAAAACTTTAGGGATGCTGGTAAGCATCCCTTTTTATGTACCAAATTTTATCAATTCGGAGGACAAACATGAAAAGATACCTAGTTTTTGAAGATGGAACATACTTTGAAGGTACGGCTTTTGGCAGCGACACAGAAACAATCGGCGAACTTGTTTTTACAACAGGGATGAGCGGATATCAAGAAACGATTACCGATCAATCATATAACGGACAGATTATTAACTTCTGTACCCCAATGATCGGTAATTACGGTGTTGCTGAAAAATTTAATGAATCACAAAAGCCTACTATAAAGGGCGTATTAGCCCGAGAAATAACCGATGTCACAGGAAACTATCAAAGTGAAATGACAATCGATGAATTCTTGAAACAAGAAAATGTCCCCGGTATCCGACGAATTGATACACGTGCAATAACGTTAAAAATAAGAAAAGCTGGCTCTTTAAAAGCCGCAATTGTCGATGATTTAGATTCAGGTCTAGTAGATCAAATCAGTACTTGGAAATTAGACGATAACCAGTTACAAAAAAGCATTAACCCCACACCAAAAAGTTTTTCAGGTAGCGGCAAGCATGTCGTAGTCTTGGATTTTGGATACAAAGAAAGTATTGTATCGGAACTGACTAAACGGTGCTTGAAAGTTACAGTTGTACCCGGAAATACTTCTTTAGAAGAGATTGAAAATTTGAAACCAGATGGAATTATGTTGAGCAATGGACCTGGAGATCCAACTCGTCATATGGATGTTTTGCCAAATATCGTTGCTTTGGAAAAATGTTATCCAGTCTTTGGAATCTGCATGGGACACCAATTGTTGTGTTTAGCTAATGGTGCCAAAACTTTCAAAATGAAATTTGGGCACCGTGGCTTCAATCATCCCGTGAAGGATTTAGCGACAGGTCAAATTTACTTTACATCACAAAATCACGGTTATGCTGTGGATGAAAAATCGGTTGAACAAACTGATTTGAAGATTACTCAAATTGAATTGAATGACCAAACAGTGGAGGGCGTGGAACACAATAAATATCAAGCCTTCTCTGTTCAATTTCACCCAGACGCAAAACCGGGCCCACACGATGCTGATTTCTTATTTAATAAATTCTGGGACATGATTAATAAATAATTGGAGGGGAATTAAATTGCCAAAAAGAACAGATCTTAAAAAAATTATGATTATCGGTTCTGGTCCAATTATTATTGGTCAAGCTGCCGAATTCGATTACTCAGGAACACAAGCCTGCCTAGCATTAAAATAAGAAGGCTATGAAACAGTTTTAATCAATTCCAATCCTGCAACGATTATGACTGACAAGCATATTGCTGATAAAGTTTATATCGAGCCAATTACGTTGGAATTTGTGGAAAAAGTCTTAGTTAAAGAACATCCTGATGCCATTATTCCGACATTAGGTGGTCAAACAGGTTTAAATATGGCCGTTCAATTGAAACAAGCGGGAATTTTGGACCAGTTAGACATTGAAATCATTGGAACAAAATTAGATACCATCAATGAAGCTGAAGATCGTGAAGAATTTAAAGAATTAATGAAGCAGTTGCACGAACCAGTGCCAGCCTCAAAATCGACTCACAATTATCCCGATGCTAAAAAATTCGTAGATAGCATTGGTTTTCCAGTTATTATCCGTCCTGCTTTTACCATGGGTGGAACTGGTGGAGGAGTTGCTCATGATTATCAGGAACTCGAAGAAATCGTTGAACGTGGTCTAAAAGCATCGCCATCGACAGAAGTATTGATTGAACAAAGTATTGCTGGCTTTAAGGAAATTGAATTTGAAGTTATGCGAGATAGTGCCGACAATGCCTTGGCAGTTTGTCATATGGAAAATGTTGACCCCGTAGGAATTCATACAGGTGATTCGATTGTTGTGTCACCAATTCAAACTTTGACAGATCCCGAAGTCCAAAAATTGCGTGATGTCTCATTAAAAATTATTCGAGCTTTAAAAATTGAGGGTGGCTGTAATGTGCAATTAGCTATCGATACGAAGACTAGCAATTACTTCATTATTGAAGTTAATCCTCGTGTCAGCCGTTCTTCAGCTTTAGCTTCTAAAGCAACTGGTTATTCGATTGCTAAAATTGCGGCTAAAATTTCGGTTGGTCTAACGCTTGATGAAATCGTCAATCCTATAACAGGTAAGACTTTTGCTCAATTTGAACCAGCATTGGACTATGTCGTCTGCAAAATCCCACGCTGGCCGTTTGATAAATTCTCTAAAGCCGACAGAACCATTGGAACGCAGATGAAAGCAACTGGGGAAGTTATGGCCCTTGGTCGCAATATTGAAGAAGCTTTCCAAAAAGCAGTTCGGTCACTAGAAATCGACCAATCAGATTTGATTATGGATTCATTATCTGACAAACCGTTGGATGAATTGGAAGAATATGTTCAGACTCCAACTGATGATCGATTGTTCTATATTGCCGAATTGTTGAGAAGGAATGTTTCTTATGAAACTATTAATCAGCTAACAAAGATTAATCCTTACTTCTTAGCTAAATTGAAGAATATTATCAATTATGAAAAAGTCCTAACTGGAGGCACCCTAGATAAAGAAATCGTTGTTGGCGCTAAGCAATTAGGCTATTCAGACAAAACCATTGCCCGTTTGAATAATCTAGATGAAGATATTATTCGTCATTTCCGTATTCAAAGCGACATTTTACCAACTTATAAGACAGTTGATACTTGTGCTGGCGAGTTTGCAGCGGAGACACCTTATTTTTACAGTACTTATGAAACAGAAAATGAATCGACCAAGATGTCTGACAAATCAGTTTTGATTTTAGGTTCTGGTCCAATCAGAATTGGTCAAGGAATCGAATTTGATTATTCAACTGTTCACTGCGTTAGAGCTGTTCAACAAATGGGTTATAAAGCAATCGTAATCAACAATAATCCAGAAACTGTTTCAACTGATTATTCAGTAGCTGATAAATTATATTTTGAACCATTGACATTAGAAGATGTTTTGAATGTTTGCGACCTAGAACAACCAATCGGAGCTATTGTTCAATTTGGTGGTCAAACTTCAGTTAACTTGGCTGAACCATTGAAAGAAAATGGCATCAAAATCCTTGGTACGCAAGTTGAAGATATCAATCGTGCTGAAGACCGTGATTTATTCGATCAAATCATCAAAAAGCTACAAATTCCACAACCTGCTGGAGGCACAGCTACATCGCAAGAAGGCGCTCTAGAAGTTGCCCATAAAATTGGTTATCCAGTTTTGATTCGTCCTAGTTATGTTTTAGGTGGTCGGGCCATGGAAATTGTCAGATCTGATGAAGAATTGGATAAGTACATGCATGAGGCTGTCCATGTTTCAAATAATCATCCAGTCTTAATTGATACTTATTTGACGGGACGTGAATGTGAAATCGATGCTTTGAGTGATGGGAAAAATGTTTTATTGCCAGGAATTATCGAACACGTTGAAAGATCAGGCGTGCATTCGGGTGATTCAATGGCTGTTTATCCACCACAAAATATTTCTGATGAAGTGCAAAGTCAGATTGTTGAATATGCAAAACTTTTAGCTAAGGAATTGCATTGTATTGGGATTATGAATGTTCAATTCGTCATTCACGAGAATCAAGCTTACGTGATTGAAGTTAATCCTCGGGCTAGTCGGACAGTGCCTTTCTTAAGTAAAGTTACAAGCATTCAAATGGCTCGAATCGCAACTAAATTAATCTTGGGTGCCAACTTTGATACCTTAGGATTAGAACCAGGCTTGGAACCAGAATCTCGCTTGATTCATGTGAAAGCTCCAACATTCTCCTTTAACAAATTGAATGATGTCGACAGCGCTTTAGGTCCTGAAATGAAATCAACTGGTGAAGTTATGGGTTCAGGCCTGAACTACACCGAGGCACTCTATAAAGCCTTTGAAGCAACGAACCAACACATTAAAGATGCCGGAAATGTTTTGATTACCGTCAACGATAATGACAAAAAAGAGGCTAGTGCTTTAGCACAACGTTTCAGTCATGTAGGTTTCCAAATCCTTGCTACTAAAGGAACGGCAGCTTACTTTGAAAAATGCGGCATCAAAGCTAAAGTTATTCCAGAAGTTGGTCTCGCCAAAGAAGACATTATCTATTACTTGAGCCACAACAAGATTCAACTTTTGATAAATACTTTAGGCGAGAGCAGAAGTCAGCATTCTGATGGCTATATTATTCGTCAAAATGCCGTACTCAATTCAGTGCCACTTTATACGTCGCTTGATACAGCAGATGCCATTTTAAAAGTTTTAGAAAAACGGTTTATTAGTGTAACTCCACTTTAAAAAAATATTTATTGGCTTTAATTGCGTAAGAAAAGCAACCTAATCTAATTTTAGAAAAGGTTGCTTTTTTGCGTATTTAGTTTTCAAGTTTACTTATTGATCAGTTCGATTTTACTCTTGCCATCACCTAATTTTTTGACAAGTAATTGTTGACCGATACTTTGTTTCATAGATTCAATGTGGCTGATGACTCCGACCATTCGATTCTTACCAATATCTTCTAAGGCTGCCATTGCTTCATCAAGCGTTTCTTCATCAAGAGAACCGAAACCTTCATCAACAAAGAGAGCATCAATTTGAACACCATTAGCTGATGATTGAACTACTTCGCTTAATGAAAGAGCAATCGATAATGCTGCAATGAATGTTTCGCCACCAGAAAGAGTGTCAGATGAACGAGTAGCGTCAGTCTCACGGTCATAGACGTTGATATCCAAACCATGATCTTTTTGATGATCAACTGCCTTATCAGAAATGACAAAGGAATAGCGGTTGTGCGATAGACGGTTTAAGAAAGTGGCATTAGCATAAGCAAGAATTTTTTGGAGGTAATTTTGAACGACATAAGTTTCCAGTTTCAATTTATTATCATTACCATCGCGACCATTTACAACATTATATAAACTCGTTATTGCGGCTAGCTTTTTAGCAAAATCGCCTTGCTTTTGCATGATTGTTTTGACCTTTTTAAAGCAAGTTTCTGCATCTGCAAAATCACGACTGGCATTTTCAGCTTGTTTGATAGCTGCTTCATATTCTGCTTGAGCTTTATTTAGAGCTTGCTCTAGTTTGTCCAATTCGGGCTTTTTAACATTTTCCAGTTTTTTGGCAATCTTTTGAATGTTTTCTGTCAGCATTTCCTTTTCTTTTTGGTAACTAGAAATGGCCTCTCTTAAATTAGCGAGTTCATCTTGATTAAGTTCCTTGATCCATTGTTCTAAAATCGTTAAATCATTAGTTTTAGCAGTATCTGAATTAAGGCTCTCATCTAATTTCTCAGTTAAAGTTTTGATATTGGTAGTTTCTTTATCAAGTCGTTCTTGATTATCAGTTAATTTAGTTTGGGTGTTGCTGTAAATAACGTTATTCTTGTTAACTATTTCTTGAGTCGATTTAAGCTCATTTTGGAAATCTTCATAGTCTTTATTTAATTTATCTTTTTTATTGGTCAAATCCTGACTGGAAGATTTTGTGTCGCCAATATTTTGCAATCTTTGCTTTAAATCATTGGAACGTGTTTCAATTGCCGAATTCAATTTTTCGAATTTAGAATTGGCGTCGGTAAAAGCAGTTTGAGCATTTTCTTGTTCTTTTTCTAAATGCTTGATTTCTTGAGTTAATTCTTGTGATTCGGTGATTTTTTGGTTTATTTCTTTTATTTTGTTTTGGAAGACAGTTTTAACTTCTGCTGAATCAAATGATTCAGGTAATTCAATTTTTGAATCAGCAATGGCTTTAGTATATTTGTTAGATAAATTCATCTGTGCACTGACAGCAGATTTTTGTTTTTCATCGAATTCATCAGAAGCATCCTTGATATTTTGTTGGATATTTTTAACTGAATTATCAATTGCAGCAAAAGTTTTTTGCGAGTCATCTACGGCATCCATGGATTTACGCAACTCTTTTTCATCAGCTACGGCAGTGTTTTTTGCATAGGGATGATCAGTTGAACCACAAACAGCACAGGGCTCACCAGATTTTAATTCTTGTCTTAGTTGAGCAATCATCAAAGACTGTCTAGTTTTAATCTTTTCTTGATAATCTTTTTTGGCTTTTTCTAAAGCATTCGACTTGTTGTCTAAATCGTTATGAAGTTCGCCAAGTTTCTTTTGCAGTTTAGCAACCTCAGCTGCTGAGTTATTTCTTTCATTTTCAAGAGGAGAAAAAGTTTCGGTAAAGTTAGTTTGGGCGGTGATTAACTTGTCTTTTGCTTCAGACAGACCGTCAAATTTTTTCAGTTCTTCATTTTTAGTAGCAATTTTTTCTTTGAAGTTATTTAAATCTTGAGATTTCTGATTAGCGGTATTTTCGACTTCGATTAATTGCGGGTTTAAAGAATCGATTTCATGTTTGATTCTTTCAATGTCTTGAACTTTGGTAATCAAGACTGTTAATTCTTGAGCTTGCTGTTTTTTAGTTTCAAATTCGTTTGTCCTGTTATTTAATGTATCAATTTCAGCTTTAGCTTGTTTGAGCTTTTCTTGAGCAGAATCTAGTTGTTCAGAAATTTTTACTCGGTTATTTTTAGTGTCCTTTAAATCGGCTTTAGTTTTGTCTAAATCTCGGACTATTTCTTGAAGTGGCTTAGCCCAAGTCAATTCCATTACATGCTTTTGCTTATCGTCAATAGTGTTTTTTTGATCAGAAACATTGGTTTGATATTCTTTTTTTAATCGAGCTAAATCATCGAAATTATTTTGAATATTTTGAGCAGAGTGGTAATTTTCTTCAGCTTTTTTACGGACGGAGCTAGTTTTTTCTTGAACTGCTTTGGCATTAGTTAAGAGACTTTGACGATTGTTTAAGTATTCGGATAGGGCAGCAGTTAACTGGTCATTAGGAAGTTGTTGAAGATTGTTTTGTTCATCTTCAGTCCAAACAGGAGATTCAATTTGTGATTTCAATTCATTCGTGAAATCAGTGGCTTTATTATTAGCTTGCTTGTAGTGTTCCTTTAATTTGACTGTGAAATCAGTGAATAGTTGAGTTCCAAAGATTTTTTTAAGAATTTCTTCTTTATCAGCTGTATCTGATTTGAGAAATTGGGAAAAATCATTTTGAGGAAGCAGAATGATTTTTTTGAATTGTTCAGCACCAAGATTTAGAATTTCATGAATTGCATGACCAACATCAACCGGTTTACTAGCGATACTTTCACTTTCAACTGTTCCAACATCATCTACGACGGCTAGGTGAGCAGTCGGCTTCTTTTTAGTATTGCCAGTGCCAACTTTTTTAGCTAAATATTGTTCAGGCGTGCGGTCGACTTTATAAATTTTGCCGTTTTGTTCAAAGTAAAAAATAACTTTGGTAGTGTCTTTTTCAGTAGCAAATTGACTACGCATTTCCTTAGCGTCACGGTCAGATCTAGTAGTAGTGTTAAAAAGGGCATAAGTCATGGCATCAAAAATAGTTGATTTTCCAGCTCCAGTATCGCCACCGATTAGGAAAATAGGTGATTCGTCAAGTTTTCTAAAGTCGATAACTGAATGTTGGTGAGGTCCAAAATAATTAATATCTAAATAAATAGGTTTCATTTTTTCTCCCTTTCTACTTCATTGAAGATTGTACTAACGAGTGATTTTTGTGAATTAGATAATTCTTTACCAGTAATCGTTTGGAAAAACTGGTCAACTGTTTCTTCGGGGCTGATTTCATTAATATTAGTCGTCATAGTTTGTAAATCAGCATCGCTTTTATCAACTTGGTAGTCTAATTCAACGATTGTTCCGTAACGCTTCTGTAATTCAGAGCGGATATTAGTTTGAACGTGTTCGCTGCGGTCAAAATTTTGAATCGTAATTTCAAACCAGGCCTTATTAATAGGTTGTTTCTTATAAAAATCGGGATTACATAAAGTTTGCCAATCCTCTTCCAAAACGATTAAGTCAGTCTTTGGAGTCAGTGGCTTAAATTCATGACTTACACCTGTTTTATCGATGGTGACAATGTCGACGCCCTTGCCATTATTTTTAATACGAGCCTCTTTGATGTTGAACTTTACAGGGCTTCCAGAGTAGCGAATGTTATCGCTTGGTGAAGCAAATCTAGTGTGGATGTGGCCTAGCATCACATAGTCAAAGTCCTTGAATTGGTCAGAAGTGACAGTTGCCAAACCTCCAACTTGCGAAGTAGTTTCGCTGGTGAGTTCTAAATCATCATTTTGATTAGCAGAGACAGCAAAGTGGGTCACTAACAGATGCTTTTTGTTTGGGTCAAATAATTTCACCATATCGTTGACTACTAATTGCATCGCTGTACCAATAGTAGTGATTTTTTTGGCTTCATCTTCATCCATGCCGTGGTTCTTGTAGTAAACTCGTGCATCCAAGGGATCAAAGAATGGCAATAGGAAAATTTGAACATCAGCTGTTTCGATGGGCTTGAAAGCTTCACTTAATAACGTGTTCAAAAAGAAGCTAGTGTGTTCCATCCATTCACGACCATAATTGAGGCGCTGGGCACTATCATGATTTCCAGAGATTGCGTAGATAGGAATTTTATTCTCTAAATTGATTTCCCGTAACATTTTATCTAAAGCTGTAACTGCTTCGGGATTAGGAACGGCCCGATCATAAATGTCTCCAGCAATCACTACGCCATCGACTTTTTCATCTTTAGCAATCTGCAAAATTTGTTTAAAAGTATGTTCTTGTTCATCTAAGAGTGAATAACCATTTAATGTTCGTCCAATATGCCAATCGGCAGTATGTAAAAATTTCATCGCAAAGCCTCCATTTGAATTAATTGTATCAAAAGTGAATTATCCTGAAACTAAGATTTAATAAGAGTATAGCATTTATCTAGAACGTATGTTCGCAAAAACGATAAAAAAAAGACGATAAATAAATTATCGCCTTTTTTAGTAAATTTAGATTAATCATTTAAATTGTAACGTAATTTCATATGTTCAGAACCCATAGTTACCATATCGCCGAGTAGTTTTGTTTGTAATTCAAAAGCAGTGTCAGCAAGTTTTGCGTTAGCTTCTTCCAAATACTTCTTAACTTTCTTTTGATTCTTGAGATCACGGTCAGTTTCATTTTGAATCTTGCGATAAGCACTCATAGCATCGAGTTCGTAGTCATTTCTCATATCAACGTACAAATCATAGTCAGTATCGCCAAGTAAAGCAGTCGTACAACTTAACCAGTACATATTATTCATATCGAATTTGCCAGTAGCGTTCTTATATTGAGCCGGTGTGTCCTTAACGTTGGCATAGAATGGAACAACTGTGTTAAATGTGTTGGCGCCATAAGCAAGCCAGTGGATACCTGCAATTTCTGCTGGGACGTTATTTCTGATTTGCAAGATGTGGACGTCGTGATTTCTATTGATACCAATTGGTCTGAAGAGTTTCTTTTCAGCTTCAGTGCCATTTCCATAAACGTCGTACTTAGTATTCTCAAAGTGAGAGCTCAAAACAAATTTAACATCTTCAATGGAAATTTTGCGGTTGGCGTGACAAATGAATGGCAAATCTTGTTCCATTGGATTATCGGTCGTGTCGTCGGGACTGAAGAACTTTTGACCATACCAAGCACGAGGATTGTTATAAACAGTGTCTTTGATTGATGCGCTACCTAAGATATGTCTCAAATTGTACTTCTTGAAATCTGGATTCAAGTTGTTCTTATCAATCATTTTCTTCAAATCAGCTGAACAAAGCGTGTCATCTGAATCGAAATCGAAATTGTCGATGTTCATGCGATTAGGTGCAACGACATAAGCATCGTCAGGAATACGAACGGCTGCCCAGTGGTGTCCACCGATAGTCTCTAACCACCAAACTTCATTGTTGTCAGAAAATGCAATCCCGTTTGGTTCGTATGTTCCATATTCTTCAAGCAATGCTCCCAAACGTTTAACACCGTCACGGGCGCTTTGAATATAAGGGAGGACAACTGTAACGAGATCTTCTTCTCCAAGTCCTCCTTCAACAAATGGGTCCAAACCTAAAACGCGTGAGTTCGTCGTAATAGTTTCAGTTGCTGACATGGCGACATTTTCACTGTTGATACCAGCAGCAGGCCAAATTCCGTTACTCAAAATAGAGTTAGGGATTGAAGTGTAGCGCATTGGCTTGTCAGGCAAGTCAACTTTGACTTTACTGATAACTGATTTATAAGTTTTTGGTTGGTCTTCAGGATTAACAACGACAAAACGTTGTGGGTCCAAAGCTTCGTGACCATCATCATTTCTTGAAATAATAGTTGAACCATCGATTGAAGCCTTTTTACCGACTAAAATTGAGGTACATGAACCTTTGATTCGCTTTTCCATAGTAATAGCTCCTTTATATGAATTCTAATAACTTAATTATAACTGCTTTGATGACTTAAACCAATGGGTTGGGGGACTACTATAGGAAGAAAAAACACAGCCTTCGTTTTTAAGCGAAAGTTGTGTTTTCTATTTAGGTAAATTAATTTTATTTTCTTTAATGGCTGATAAGTATTTTTGTAGCAAAACATTTCTGACATGGAATTGAGCACCTGGTTTAGTATAAGCAGCGACTTGCAAGACTAAGGTACCGTCATTTTGGTTGGAAAATCCAACGATGTAAGGGCGTTTAGTAATCTGCATTTTTTCCATATCAATGTTTTTGTTGATTTCACCGATGATTTTTGTGATTTCTTCAAAAGGAGAATCATTAAAAATTGGAATTTCCATCAGTGCTTGCATACTATTGCGCGACTTATTGCTAACGATAGTAATATTTCGGTTGGGGATGTAATTCAATGTTCCATCGATACTGCGAACTTGGGTCGTTCTAATACCAACATATGTAACTTGACCTTCGATACTGTTGATTTTTATCATATCGCCAACGCTGATCTGCTGTTCTAAAAGGATGAAGAAGCCATTGACCATATCGGAAACGAATCCTTGAGCACCAAGACCAATTGCCAAACTGAAGATTCCCGCTCCAGCTACTAATGTTCCAACAGGAATACCTAAAGCTGAGAGGACGGCGTAAATCCAAAAGAACATCAGGACATATTTAAAAATGTTGAGAATCAAAGTATAAATCGTATCTAATTTTTGCGGAGCAATCGTTTTATTAGTTCTGCGAAGACTAGTTTTGAAAATATGACGGATGATTTTTTTACCAATCCAGTTAATCAATAAAAGGACGATTGTTAATAGGATCAATTGAATTGCAACTGTTGCGATGTGTTGCAAGACGCCTTCCCAATCTACTTTGAGAAAGAGTTTTTTTATCAGGGCGTTGGGATTTAGGTTCAGGGATGTGTTCAAGGTGTTAGTTCCTTTCGTGAAATATGCTGAAACTATATTATCACAAATAAATGGGGGATTGGTATTGGAAGGGTTCTGGTGAAGGTAATAAAAAAGCCCGGAATCTGATTTGGGCTGGATTCTGGGTTTGTGTAATGTATATTTTTTTTAGATAACCATTGGTTTTCTGCTGCATAGTGGAAACGAGCTCCACAAGGGCAACTCCCTACACCTAAGGCTATTTCCCAAATTGCTCGTAAAGTACGCGAGCAATTCGTGAAATTGTCTTAGGCTCCGGGAGCTGGGCGCCCTTGTTGCGCTCTCTGTCTACTTCATATAACTACCCGGTACAAAATCTTCCACTGCAACATACAATTTATCTGATAATTCTTTATACAATTCGTGTTCGCCTGTTGCTAGGGTGAAGTTTAGGTTGTCGCATGATTCGATCAATTTGATTGCGGCAGCAATTTTTAGGTCGTCATGCGAGTAGTCTATCTTACTTTTTCCGGTCACATTAATGTCTAAAGTTGGTTCATTTTTTCCTAATGTGTAGTCTTGAATGTTTTCTGTTATCAATTAAAAATCTCCTTTTTGAAACTTCCTCAGGTCTTGATGGATTCTTAAATTAACATATCATGAGGTACTTTTAAAGTATCTTGTACTAATCGTCGATTTTTTTGAAATGAAACCTGTTTCTTCTATAAAGGTTGTATTTATATATAAGTGATTTGGTGTATCTTATATAGTAATAATAATAAAGAGGGTTTGTTTATGGCTTTAATTTATATGAGAAAAGGTGTCATGGATGATTTAGATGCCATTATGGAAATAATTGATTCAGCTAAGGCACTCTTAAAGGCTGATGGCAGTACTCAATGGCAAGATGGAACTCCTAATAGAGAGATACTTTTAAATGATTTACGACATGGTTATGTGCGCGTTCTAGTTGTTGACGGTAAGATTGCTGGTACGGCAACGTTGATGACGCAGAAAGATCCGCATTACACCAAGATTTATGACGGAGAGTGGGACGATAATAAGGATAGGTATGCAACGATTCACCGCATCGCACTCTCAACTAAATATCGTGGAATGAAGCTCAGCAAATTTTTCTTTTCTAATTTAATCAGTGATACCTACGCACAAGAAATCTATCATATGCGTATTGATACACACGAGCTCAATTTACGAATGCAAAAATTGGTATCCTACTTCGGGTTTAATTATCGTGGCATCATCTATGTTAAGACTGGTTCTGAGGGTAAACGATTGGCATACGAGCTAAATATGGTACAGTAAGATTACTTATATAGAAGGGAACTACAAAATGACATACCCACAATTAGATTTAGAAAATGCGACAGGTAGCATGGCTACTATCAAAACTAACCATGGAGTTATCAAGATTCAATTATTCGACGAACTCGTACGTAAGACAGTTAAGAATTTCATCGAGTTGGCTCAAAAAGGTTATTACAATGGAATCATTTTCCATCGTGTTATCCCTGACTTCATGATTCAAGGTGGCGACCCAACTGGAACTGGTATGGGTGGCGAAAGTATTTATGGCGATAGTTTTGAAGATGAATTCACTGACCAATTGTTCAATTTGGATGGAGCTTTATCAATGGCTAATGCCGGCCCTAATACTAATGGCAGTCAATTCTTTATCGTTTCAAACCAAAATATGCCGAAGAGAATGATTAAAGAAATGGCTGGCACTGGATACCCAGAAGAAATCATTGCTGCATACAAGAATGGTGGTACTCCTTGGTTAGATCACAGACACACTGTCTTTGGTCAAGTTGTTGAGGGAATGGACGTTGTTCGTGAGATTGCTCGTGCTAAACGTGATGGCAATGACAAACCTAAAGAAGATATTACTATGGAAAGTGTTGAAATTGCCTAGTTATAGATAATAGGTAGTTAATTATATAGTAGATAGTTTAAAGCTAAGTTAACTGAGGGATGGGATGAAACTCAGATGACTTGGCTTTTTTATATTTATATATGAAGCTAAAAATTTGCTAGGAGGGTATATGAAGCGTTAGAGTAATGTTCTTGCTGGTAAAATTATGTACAATTAATAAAGGGTATTTTAAAGCAAGGTAATTGGTGTTATAGTATTAACCAATAAAGATATAACGAGTTCAATTAGTAAGGTTAATTCTCCTATTCATTTAGGAAGCAAAGAGTCGTAAAAGCTTTAAAATTCAATTAATTTAATCAATTTGAAAAAAATGTAAAAAAACACTTGCATCGGAGTATCTTTAAAGGTAATATATTACCTGTTGTCACGACAGAGGCAATAGCGACAAGGCTTTGCGAGTTTATCTCTTAGGTTTATCGCTTCAAATAATTTTAAAAAAGTTCTTGACTTGGTCTTGTAACTTCGATATGATTATTAAGTTGTCTGTTAGACATCACCTAACATCTTATCAATTCGTTGATATCTTGTTAGAAAAATTATTTTAAAAAGTTCTTGACATTAACTTGTCGG